>NZ_SDPL01000003.1 GCF_004135055.1 Agromyces binzhouensis
CGCGACCCCGCGTCGCGGGCGAGTCGTCGACCGTCGTCGCCGCGGCGATGCGGCGATGACCTGCGGCGAGCAGCCGCTCCACCGCCGTGACGGCCACCCCCACCTCGTCGGGCGCGATGGCCGGCACCCGCCAGCCGGGCTCGGGGACGGCGTCGACGAGGACCACCGGGACCCCGGCGACATCGTGCGGTTCGGCGACCGACTGGTGGAACATCCGGGCGAGCAGGATGCCGTCGACCCGCTGATCGACGAAGGACCGGAGCAGCCTCGACTCGTGCTCACCGTCACCGCCGGAGTCGGCGACGACCAGCAGGAGCCCGTGCTCACGGGCGACATCCTGCGCGCCCTCGATGATGCGTCCGGCGAACGGCGTCGTCGCGATCCGGTCGCTCGCCAGGCCGATCACCCCAGTGCGCCGGAGTCGGAGCCCACGCGCCTCGCGGTTGGGCGCGTAGCCCAGGATGGCCGCCGCACGGAGCACGCGCTCGCGGGTCTCGGGCGCCACGGTCCGGGTGCCGGAGAACGCGTGCGACACCGTGGTGGGCGACACGCCCGCGGCTCGCGCCACGGCCGCGATGCCCGGTCTGGGGCGCGTGAGGTCGCGCTCGTCTCCGGATCCGCTCAGCGTCAGGCCTCCTGCTCCGTCCCGCTTCCCTCCCGACGGTAGATCATGGCCGACCATGCCACGAATCCGACCGCGCCCCAGCGACCGCCGTGCCTCAGCCGCGGCCGTGACGCCGCAACGGGAACACGCCGAGCGTGCCCGTGGAGGCGCTGACCTGCAGCGCATCACCGGTCGGATGGAGCGTCGCAGCGAACAGGCCCGCCGGAGACGAGAGCTCGAGCACGGTCCCGTCGATGATGATGCGAAGCCGATCCGAAGCGGGCACGGTCCACTCGTCGTCGCCGATCGTCACGACCGCGGACCCGGCGGCGCGGACGACCCGGAGCAGGCGATCCGACCCGCATGAGACGCTCAGGTCGCCGTCGGCGGCATCCCATTCGACGTCGGCGGCGAGTCCTGCGACCCGGCCGTCGACGGCCGGGTCGCCGCGGTGTGCGGCCACGTCCGGGTGGGGCGCCGCCACGAGGGCACCGTTCGACGCCGAGAGCCGGTAGGGAACGCTGTGCGCCCCCGCCCAACCTGCCTGCTCGTCCGCGACGCCGCGGATCCAGAACGAGAGGCACGGCCGGCCCTGCGCGTCGAAGAAGAGGGATGGCGCGTAGAAGCCCTCGCCGTAGGTCATGCGCCCCCAACCCGCGACGTCGAAGCGCCCGTCCCGGTACGCGCCGACCGCGTAGCCGGCGTAGTGCAGCACGTCGGCATCCCACACCGACGAGACCATCACGTCTACCCCATCGACCTGGAAGAACTGCGGGCATTCCCAGAGCGCGCCCATCCAGACCGGCTCGCGCTCGCTCGTCGAACGAGCGAGCGCCACCCCGTCGTACGTCCACGATCGCAGGTCCGGCGACGTCCAGGCCAGCGCCATCGCGGTGCCGTCACGGTGGGCGGCGCCGACGAACATGCGCCAGCCGGATGCTTCGCGCCGGACGAAGGGGTCGCGGAACGCGATGAGGTCGAGCCCGTCGGGAGCCTCGACCACGACGTCGCCCTTCCGCCACTCGAGCCAGTCCGCGTCGACCGGATGGGCCGCGCGGATGCGGCCGATCCCGAAGTCCGGAACCGACGTCGCGGTGTAGAAGATCACCGTCTCATCGCCGTCGACCACGAGGCATCCGGTCCAGATGCCGTCATCGCCGTCGCCCGGCGCGATCGCCACCGACGTCTCCGTCAGCGACAGCAGGTCGGGTCCGGTCGCGTGGCCCCAGTGGCAGTTCGGCGACCACGACGTGCGGTCGGGCACGTACTGGAAGAACGCGTGGTATTCGCCGTCGCGATAGGTGATCCCGTGCGGGTCGTTGATCCAGCCGCTCCGTGCGGTGAAGTGGAGGTTCGGTCTCATCTCGGGCTCACGTCGTGCCGAAGCGGCGGAGGATTGCATGCAGCAGTCAGACGGACGAGCGGATCACCGGCGGACACGCGACGGCGAGCCTGCCGCCATCCGGCACGGGCTCGAGGCCGAGCAGCAGGCGAACCCCGAGCACGCCGAGCTCGTAGTGCGGAAGCGCGACCGTCGTGAGCGGCGGGCGCAGGTGGGCCGCGATGACCTCCTGGTTGTCGAAGCCGACGACCGCGACATCCGACGGGATCGAGAGGCCGCGGTCTCGCAGGCCGTCGTAGAGCCCCATGGCGACGCGGTCGTTGTGGCAGAAGACGGCGGTCGCGCCCGTGGCGAGGACGGCCCCGGTCACGTCGTAGCCGCCCTCCTGCTCCGGGCGAGCGTCGAAGACGAGCGTCTCGTCGAAGGGAATGCCCGCGGCGTCGAGCGCCTCACGGTACCCCCGGAGCCGACCGTCGTGCGCCGGAGACGGCGTGGTCGTGTTGACGATGGCGATGCGCCGATGGCCGGCGTCCAGCAGCAGCCGCGTCGCGGAACGCCCGCCCTCCACCTCATCCGGCACGACGGCGGGCGCCTCGCCCGCTTCGGAGAAGCAGTCCACCAGCACGACGTCGGTCTCGAGCAGTGCCCGAGGGATCTCGGCAGCCCGGTGGTACCAGGTCGAGTAGAGGATGCCGCGGACCTTGTGTTCGAGCATCATCCCGATCGCCTCGTCCTCGGCGGCGCGGTTTCCCTCGGTGTTCGCGACGAGCAGCACGTAGCCGTGCTTCCAGGCCTCGTCCTGCGCGCCATGGATGATCTGGCCGGCGAAGGGAGTGGTCGCGATCGCATCGGCGACGAGGCCGATGAACTTCGAGTGGCCGCTCACCAGGTTCTTCGCGAGTGCGTTCGGCCGGTACCCGAGCTCGTCGATGGCCCTGCGCACGCGCTCGCGGGCGGCCTCGCCGATCCGGGCGTTGGGATTGTCGTTCACCACGTGCGAGACCGTCGCCACCGAGACGCCGGCGACCTTCGCGACATCCCGCATCGTCACCGGATGGGACGACCGCCCGTTCTCGGCCGTCATCGGCCGCTCCGCCTTCGGATTCGCATCCGTCATCCCTTCGTGGCCCCGCTCTCCAGACCGTAGATCATCGCCTTGTTCAACACGAGGAAGACGAGCAGCAACGGCGTGATCGTGACGCAGACGGCGGCGAACGTCGCCGTCCAGTCGACGTTGCCCATCGCGCCGATGTAGTTCTGCAGCCCCAGCGGGATCGTCTTCAGGCCGTCGGAGAGCACGAACGTGTTGGCGAAGATGAAGTCGTTCCAGATGAAGATGCTGTTGACGAGCACGACCGTCACGATGGTGTTCACCGACAGCGGGAAGGTGATCTGGCCGAAGATCCGGTACGGCCCGGCACCGTCGATCGACGCCGCCTCATATGTCTCGCGCGGGATGTACTCGTAGAACGACGAGAACAGGTAGATCGACATCGGCAACGAGAACGCCGCCAGCGGGATGATCATCGACTGGTAGGTGTCGAGCAGGTCGACGGAGGAGTAGTCGATGAACAGCGGCACGAGGGCGATCTGCACCGGCACGATGATGCCGATGAGGAACAGCGCGCGCACGAACCGGCTCAGCCGGAATCCGAGGACCTGGAGCGCATACGCGGCCATCATGCCGAGGAGCACGATGAGCAGGTTCGACCCCAGCGTGACGATGAGGCTGTTCAGGATGTTGAGGCCGAGGTTCCCCGTCTCGAACGCGCGAACGTAGTTGTCGAAGGTGATCTCGGTCGGCAGGGCGAACGGGTTGCCGCTCGCGAAGTCCTGCTCGGTGCGGATGCTGGTGATGAACAGCCATGCGAGCGGGTAGACCTGCACGACCACGATGAGCCAGATGACGACGCTCGCGAGCGTGCGGTGCACGTTCAGGCGTTGACGACGCCGTGGCGACGCCGGTCGCGACGACTCGGGCGTCGTCGACGGCCCGGATGCCGGGGAGAGAACGGTGGCGGTCATGCGTCGGCCTTCCGTCGGAGCAGGAGGATGATGAGCCCGACCGCGATGAGGCACTCCACGACGATGAACACCGAGATGGTGCTGGCGTACCCGTAGTCGGTGTGCGTGAACGCGGTCTTGTACATGTAGGTGGTGAGCAGCTCGGACGCCTGCCCGGGGCCGCCGTTGGTGAGCAGGTAGGGGATGTCGAAGCCGCGCAGCGCGTACGTGCTCGCCATGATCGTGGTGGTGATCCAGACCGGGCGGATGTAGGGGAAGCGGATCTTGGTGAACACCTGCCACCAGTTCGCGCCGTCGAGGCGGGCGGCCTCCTCGAGCTCCTGCGGCACGGCGAGGAGTGCGGCGTAGATGATCAGCATGTACAGCCCCGTGAATCGCCATCCCTCCGGGATGGAGACCGCGGCGAGCACGGTGTCGACGTCGGACAGCCACGCCTGCTGCAGCCCTTCGAGGCCGACCCAGGCGAGCAGCTGGTTGAGCAGCCCGACCGGCTCGAGCGAGTAGATCCGCTGGAACAGGAACGCGATGGCGACCGTCGAGAT
The DNA here is from genome assembly GCF_004135055.1 of Agromyces binzhouensis. Classification (GTDB taxonomy): domain Bacteria; phylum Actinomycetota; class Actinomycetes; order Actinomycetales; family Microbacteriaceae; genus Agromyces; species Agromyces binzhouensis. The sequence goes on from NZ_SDPL01000003.1 coordinate 4,514, forward strand.
GACCGCCGGGAGCAGGTAGAGGGTCTTCACGACCTCTCGGCCGCGCCGCAGCGATATGAGCAGGCTCGCGACGACGAGCGCGCCGCCGAGCTGCAGGATCAGGCAGATCGCGAGGTAGCCGAGCGAGTTGGAGAACGCCGTCCAGAAGACGTCGTCGCCGACGAACATGCGGGCGTAGTTGTCGAACCCGACGAAGCGCAGCGAGGTGATGCCGTCCCAGTCGAAGAAGCTGAGGAACAGCGACTGCAGGATCGGCAGCAGCACGGCCACGCCGTAGAGCAGCAGCGGCGGGATCAGGAAGACGAGGACGGAGGTCTTCGACCGGCTGGGGAGCATCGAGGTGCTCATGGGTGCCTCTCACTCGGATGGGTGGTCGGGATGGATGCGGTGGGGGCCGGGTGGGGGCCGCCCTCGCCCCCACCGCATCGGTTCACTCGAATGCGGCGGGACCGTTGCGCGCGATCGTGGCGTCCATCGTCTCGATGAACTCGTCGGGCGTGATCTCGCCCTGCACGAGGAGGGTCAGCTCCTGCTGCAGTCGCGTGTTGGACGCGGGGTCGAGCTGCGTGTCCCACGGCATCGCGATCTTCTCGCCGACGCCGTCCGCCTGCTCGACCGCGCGCTGGTACAGGGGCGTCGCGTTGTCGGGGATGGTGGTCTCGACGTTCGACGTGGGCGACAGCGCGCCGGTCGTGGCGTAGACCTCGGGGTAGCGCTCGAGGGCGAAGGCGAGGAAGTCGCGCACGAGCGGGTCGAACGTCTTCGCGCTGACCGCCATGCCGATGCCCGACGGGGTCACGTACTCGTTCTCCGCGGTCACCGCATCCGGGGTCATCGGCAGCGTGAAGTAGTCGATGTCGTCGCGCACGCCCGCGTCGAGGTTCTCGGTGGCGAGGTTCGCGAGCTCCCAGGTGCCGATGTTGTACACGGCGGCCTTGCCCGACGTAAAGAGGGCCTGCGCGTCGGCGTACCCCGTCGAGGAGAAGCCCTCGGCGAAGCATCCGGCCTCGCCCAGTGAGTGGAGCCACTCGACCGCGGCCTCGCCGTCGGGGTCGGCGAACGCCGCGTCGCCTCGCTTCAGCTCCTGCACGTACTCAGGGCCGGCGGTGCGGAACGGGTGGTACGCCATGTAGCGCTCGAGCGGCCACTGGTCCTGCCCGTCGAGGGCGATCGGCGTGACGCCCGAGGCGCGGAGCGCCTCGCACATCGCCGGGAAGTCGTCGAGCGACTCGGGGACCTCGACGCCGGCCTCCTCGAACAGGGCCGTGTTGTACCAGAAGAACTCGAGTTGGAACTCGAACGGGATCATGTACAGCGAGCCGTCGTCGAACCGCTGGTAGTTCAGCGCTGCCGGGCGGTAGTCGTCGTACAGGTCGAGGTCCTTCAGGAGCGCCTCGGCGTCGATCATGCGGCCCTGGTCGGCCAGCTTCTTCGCGAACGGCGTCGCGTCGGTGTCGAAGAGCTCGGGCAGCTTGTTCGCCGCCGCGAGGGTCTCGTACTTCTGGATGTAGGAGGGCCGGTCGGGCGTGGTGATGAGGTTCAGCGAGAAGCCCGGGTGCTCCTCGGCGTACTCGTCGGCGATCTGCTGCATGGCCGTGATCACGCCGCCGTCGGCCGGTCGCGAGAGCAGCCACGAGATCTCGCGCGGCTGGATCTCGCCCTCGGGGTCGATCTCGCCGGTCGCTGCGGGGGCGCCGCCGGAGCAGCCGCTGAGCACGAGGGCGACGGATGCCGCGGCGGCTACCGCCGCGGCCCTGATGCGGATGTGCGTCATGTCGTTCATCTCCATTGATTGAAGCCGGAATCGGGGGGAATGTGTTCAGTTGTCGGGTGGTGCGTCGTTCAGGTCGTGGCCGCCGCGACGAACGCGGCGGTACCGGACTCGTCGACCTCGGGCTCCGGGTCGGGACGGGTGCCGACGCGGCATCCCGTCACGACCGCGGAGCCCTCGCCGACGAACAGTCCCAGCCGACCTGCAGGGCGGTCGTAGAGCCGGGTACTGAGGCTGACCCGGCCGTCGAGCACCGCGACGCAGAGGTCGCCGTCGACGACGACCTCCACCGTGTGCTCGCCGGGCGGAAGGTGGCACGGCCGCTCGAGCTCGATGACGTGCGGCACGTCTCCGGAGACCTCCCACTGGCCGTCCCCGGTGCGTCGCCGGGGCCAGCGGTCGAAGACCATCCGGCCGCGCTTGGGCTCGAGGCGCAGCACGTAGCTCTCGTCGCCATCGGCACTCGCACGCAGGAGGATCCCGCACTCGGTGGTTCCGGGGGCGATGTCGAACGTGGCGGCCGCGTGGAAGGCGCTCGGAAGGTCTTCTCGCGAGATCACGGCCCGATAGCCGTCGTGAGCGTGGAGCGCGATGGGAGCCCCGGCGGACGCCTCGCCCGACCATTCGTCGCGGTCGACCCCGTCGAACTCGAGCACGTGCTCGTCGCCGAACGTCCGGGTGAGCTCGTTCGGCAGCCCGAACGCCAGGGTGCCGTCGGGATTCTGCCGGGCCTCGAGCACCGAGAGCGTGCCGGCCCACAGCCACGGGCCGTCGTCGCGCGCTCCGTCGCGGCTCGCGATCCAGCCGAAGAAGAACCTGCGCCCGTCGCGTTCGGCCGACTTCGCGGCGTAGTACGCACGGCCGTCGAGCGAGTCGTGCTCGGGGACCTGCCACGGCCCGTGGAGGCTGCGCGCCATCCGGTACCTCGTGGTGAACGACTCGGAGAACTCGGAGTAGACGAGGTACCACCAGTCTCCCCACTGGAAGACCTCGGGGCACTCGTGGGTGATGTAGCGGCGCGGGTCCCAGAAGGGCTCGACCGCTTGCCATGCGACGAGGTCGCGCGAGACGCACTGCGCGATCACGCCGCGGCGTCGCTCGGGACCGCCGACATGGCGCGCGGCGATGAGCATGCGCCAGAGACCGGCCTCCTCGTCGCGGAAGACGAAGGGGTCTCGCCAGTCGGCCGTCTCGTACCCGATCGGCGCGCCGAACGTGTGCTCGGGATGGCGCTGCCACGTCGCCATGCCGTCGACGCTGGTCGCGTGCATGACCAGCTGGAGCGGCAGCCCGTCGTCGCCGAGGTGGCGCGGGTTCTGCCCCGTGTAGAAGAGGTGGTGCACGCCGCCGGCGTCGCGGACGATGCTGCCGGTGTAGGCGTTGAAGTCCGAATCGTCGGCCTCGCCGGCTGCGAGCGCGACGCCCCGGTCGTCGAACCGAACGAGGTCGGTCGTGGTGATGAGGTTCCACGGGGTGCCCGGCTTCGGGGTGCGGCGAACCTCGTGCAGGTAGAAGAGGTGGAAGACACCGTCCTCCTGCCAGGGGATGACGTCTCCGACCCAGGCGTCGGTCGGGCGGAAGAAGACGGGCTCAGTCATCGGCGGTGATGTCCTTTGGTTAAGCGTTTGACCAAGACGATAACACGGCCTGAGCGCCTTGGTCAATCGTTTGATCACGCTTCCGGACTGATGCGATGCGGTGCGGACGGCGAGCGGGCACGCGCCACTGCGCGCGGCCGAGCCATCCGCACCGCCCCTGGGTCTCGTCAGGCCCGCTCGACCGGCAACCACAGTTCGGTGGTCGCGGTGCTGAAGTCCTCGGCACGCTCGAGCACGGCGACCATCGACGGGCCGGGTCGGAGCCGCCACGGGTTCGACGGGAACCAGTCGGCGGCGGTCGCCGCCCACGTGGCCTGAAGCGCGGCGGGGTACGGCCCCGACGTGCGGAACACCGCCCAGGTTCCGGCCGGGACCTCGATCGCGTCCAGGCCCTCGGGCGAGTCCGTGCCCTCGGAGACGGCGACGCCGTGGAGGTAGGTCAGTTCGCTGCCCTCGGCGTAGTCGGGGTCGACGTCGTCGCTGACCTGCAGCAGCCCCGTCGGGTCGGTGTCGCCGAGCGCCTTGAGCCGCCCGTGCTCCTCCGGCGGCAGGGAGGCGATGTGCGCCTGGATGTGCGGGTTCGGTCCGTCGTGGATGAGCGGCACGCGCGCGGCGTGGCCCACGAGTCGGAAGGCCGGTCGGTCGACGATGCGAGTGTCCATGGTGGTGTTCCCTTCGATGGTCAGGCGGAACCTGAGCTGCGGTTGACTGCGAAGGGGGCCGCCGTCTCGGCGCACGTCACCGGGGCCGACGCCGTGCACCGCGCGGAACGCGCGAGTGAAGGCCTCGGTCGACCCGTACCCGAAGCGCACCGCGACATCCAGCAGGTCGCGGCCCTCGAGCACGTCGGATGCCGCGACGGTCATCCGCCGCCGCCGGATGTACTCCGACAACGGCATGCCGGCGAGCGACGAGAACATCCGGCGCAGGTGGTACTCCGTCGTGCCGACGTCGCTCGCCACGCCGCCGAGGTCGATCTCGCCGGCGAGGTGCTCCTCGACGACCTCGACGAGCCGGTTCAACGCTCCGATCACGGCGACCCCCTTTCGACCTCCAGCCTGCTCATCGCGCAGGGAACGGACCCGACTATCGTGGTCCGATTCGATCGCGCCCGCCGACCCCACGACGGAATGCCTCGCCGCGCCCAGCGTTGGATCCCTGTATGAAGCGCATCGGTTTCCTCTCGTTCGGCCACTGGTCGAACTCCCCCGGTTCGAAGACGCGATCGGCGTCCGACGTGCTGCTGCAGTCGATCGACCTGGCGGTCGCGGCCGAGGAGGTCGGCGCCGACGGCGCGTACTTCCGCGTGCACCACTACGCGAACCAGCTCGCCAGCCCGTTCCCCTTGCTCGCGGCGGCGGGAGCGAAGACGAGTCGCATCGAGCTCGGCACGGGCGTGATCGACATGCGCTACGAGAACCCGCTGTACATGGCCGAGGATGCCGCCGCCGCCGACCTCATCGCGGGCGGCCGGCTGCAGCTCGGCGTCTCGCGGGGGTCACCCGAGCAGGTCATCGACGGCTACCGCTACTTCGGCTACGAGGCGCCCGAGGGATCGACCATGGCCGACGTCGCACGCAACAACACCGGGGTGTTCCTCAAGGTCATCGACGGTGCACGGTTCGCCGAGCCGAACCCGCGCCCCATGTTCCCGAACCCGCACCCGGGGCCGCTCGGCATCCAGCCGCAGTCGCCCGGCCTGCGCGACCGCATCTGGTGGGGCGCCGGCTCCGACTCGACCGCCGTGTGGGCAGCCGAGCAGGGCATGAACCTCATGAGCTCGACGCTCAAGGAGGACGAGTCGGGCGAGCCCTTCCACGTGCAGCAGCGCAAGCAGATCGAGGCGTACCGCGCCGCCTGGGCCGAGGCCGGGCACGAGCGCGAGCCGCGCGTCTCGGTGAGCCGCTCGATCTTCGCCATCGTGAACGACATGGACCGCGCCTACTTCGGCGGCGGCCAGCGCGACGAGTCCGACCAGTTCGGCGTGATCGACGACTTCCGCGCCGTCTTCGGCCGCAGCTACGCCGCCGAACCCGATGTGCTCATCGAGCAGCTGCGCGAGGACGAGGCGATCGCCGCCGCCGACACCCTGCTGCTCACCGTGCCCAACCAGCTCGGCGTCGACTACAACGCGCACGTGCTCGAGTCGCTCCTCACGCACGTGGCGCCGGCGCTCGGGTGGCGGTGAGCGGCGGCCGTCAGGGAACCTGATCGGCGGCGGCGTCCCCGCGCTGCCGGGTCGAGCCGCGCTCGTGGTACGCGAGGTCGAACGTCTCGACGATGGTCGCCACTGCACCCGCCTCCGCCGCGGGCGGGGGCCCTTCGAGCAGCGAGACCAGCAGGTCACCGGCGCGGCGACCGGCCTCGCGGGGCCGCAGGTCCAGGGCGCTGATGGGCGGCTGCACGATCGGCAGCGTCGCGCCGTCGACGTAGGAGACGATCTGGATGTCGTCCGGCACGGCGTGGCCGAGTTCCTGCAGGGTCGAGAGGATGCCGACGCCGAGGCCATCGGGCACGCAGACGATGGCGTCGACGTCGGGTCGGGCCGCCATGAGCCCGTCGACGATGCGGCGCAGCTCGGTCGCGCTCGGCACGCCGACGAGGGGCAGGAACGAGAGCTCGATCGCCTGCTCCTGGGACCAGGCGGCTGCGGCCTCGTGCACGGCCTGCACCCACATCTGGTCGATGTCGGGGATGAGGACCACGATCTTGGCGACGCCGCCGTCGCGCAGCCGGTCGAGGAGCAGTCGGGTCGCGGCGGCGTGGTCGGCCATCACCGAGGCGGTCGGTTCCGGCATGCCCGGCGGCACGAGCTCCGAGGTGACGACCGGCTTCCCGGTGGTGAGGATGGCCCGGGCGAGCGTGTCCTCGCTGTCGACGTCGGCCATCACGAAGCCGTCGACGTGCAGGCTGCGTGCCCTCTCGGGTGGGAAGTCCCCGGGGATCAGCGAGACGGTGAGCTCGCGGTCGTTGGTCGCCTCGACCACGCCGAAGGTGAAGTTCATGTAGTAGTCCATGAAGCGCAGGCCCTGCGGCAGCCAGAGGCCGATCGAGCCGGCGCGCGCGCGGCGGAGGTTCCTCGCGCCGCTGTTCGTGGTGAAGTTCAGCTCCGCGGCCACCGCGGCGACTCGAGCACGCGTCTCAGCCGAGACGCGACCCCCGCCGGAGAGCGCCCGCGAGGCGGTTCCCCGGGAGACTCCCGAGCGGTCGGCGACATCCTGCAGCGTCGGCGGGCGTGTGGCGACCATCGGATGCCTCCCCTCCTCGGTCGATCCTAACGATCGATCCCACGGCGAGGACAGATTTGCACAATCGATTGTGCATTTGCCGGAAGTGATGCAGACTCGGCTCATTCACCCCGCATCGTCCCGACGCGTTCGGGTCGGCATTCAACGAAGGAGTTGCTCGTGACGCTGGATTCGTCCCTCCTCGACGACACCCCCAAGGCCGGCGGGCTCAAGGCCGCCGCACTCGGAACATGGGGCGTCGTCTTCCTCGTCATCTCGGCCGCCGCGCCGCTCAGCGTGCTCGCGGGCGTCGGACCGCTCGCCGTGCTCATCGGCGGCGTCTCCGCGCCGCTCGTCTACGCGATCGCCGGCGTGGTCCTCGCCGTGTTCTCGATCGGCTTCCTCTTCACCGCCCGCAACCTCAAGCCCATGGGCGGCTTCTACACCTACATCGCGGTCGGCCTCGGCAAGATCGTCGGCCTCGGCGCCGGGTTCCTCGCGTGGGCGTCGTACAACCTGCTGCAGATCGGGTTGTGGGGCCTCTTCGGCGTCATGGCCGAGGGCATGCTGGCGCAGGTCTTCGGCATCCAGATGCCTTGGTACGTCGTCGCGGTCATCGGCGCGGTGCTGGTGTTCGGCCTCGCGGCCGCAGGGGTGGATGTCGGTGCCCGGGTGCTCGGCGTCCTGCTGGTGCTCGAGACGATCCTGCTCGCGATCCTGGCCTTCGGGATCCTGAGCCAGCGCGCCGGGGACCTCGGGTTCGCGACCTTCGCGCCGGAGAACGTGTTCACGCCGAGCATGTTCGCCATCCTCGGCTTCGGGTTCGCCGCCTTCATGGGCTTCGAGTCGACCGTGCTGTATCGCAACGAGACCCGCAACCCCACCCGCACCATCCCGCGCGCGACGTACATCGCGGTGGCGTTCCTGGCGCTGTTCTACACCGGCACGCTGTGGCTCGTCATCCAGGCCTTCGGCGACGCTGCGGTGCAGGGCGTCATCGCCGAAGACCCTGCCGCCTTCTTCTTCATCGCCATGGGACAGTACGTGGGCGAGTGGGGCGTCGCGGTGATGTTCGTGCTGATCGTGTCGAGCATCTTCGCCGGGCAGCTCGCCTTCCACAATGCGATCAACCGGTACAGCTTCGCGCTCTCGCGCGACGGCATCCTGCCGCCCCTGTTCAAGCGCACGAACCGCACGGGTTCGCCCTGGGTCGCTGGCCTGATCCAGTCCGTCGTCGCGATCGCGGTCGTGATCGCGTTCGGAGCAGCCGGCCTCGACCCGCTCACCCAGCTGCTCATCCTCGTGAACTCGCCCGGCGTGTACGGCATCATCACGCTGCAGCTGCTGGCCTCCGTCGCGGTGCTGATCTTCATCCTGAAGAACCGCCAGTTGGAGCGGAAGTGGTACGTGCTTCCGGCGGCGATCTTCTCGATCGTGTCGATGACCGGGCTGCTCGCCGTGCTCGTGGCGACGATCGACTACCTCACCGCGGCGGGCCCCGCCATCAACGCGATCATCCTCGCGGTCGTGCCGCTCATCCTCGTCGGGGGCGCCGTCTACGCCATGGTGCTCCGGTCGAACCGTCCGGACGTCTACGCCCGCATCGGCGGCGCGGAACAGCCGGTCGGCGAGCCGGCCGGTGCCGACGAAGCCGGCGCGCAGCCGGTCGGCAGCGAGCACGTCGAGGCGCGATGAGCACCGCCACGACCGCAGACCTCGTCATCCTGGGCGGCCGCGTCATCACCATGACCGGCGAGCCCCCCGCGCCCGAGGAGACGAGCGGCGTCGCGGTCGCCGATGGCCGGGTCACCGGCATCGACGGCCGCGAGAGCCTCGAGCGTTTCATCGGCGAGACCACGACGGTGATCGAACTGCCCGGTGGGGTCATCATGCCGGGCTTCGTCGACAGCCACATCCACCCCGTGCTCGGCCTGGACCTCACGCGCGGCGCGGACCTCTCCGGATGCCGCACGCTCGACGACATCCGGGCCCGCCTCGCCGCCGAGCTCGACACGCTCCGCGACGGCGACTGGCTCCTCGGCTGGGGGCTCGACCCGAATGCGTTCGAGGGTCGCGAGATCACGGGCCGCGTGCTCGACGAGATCGCGGGCGACCGCCCCGCGTTCATCCGGATGTTCGACGCGCACGCCGCCGTGGCATCCGCTCGGGCCCTCGAGCTGGCCGGCGTCGACGGCGGCGAGCGGTTCACCGACGGTTCGCGGGTCGTGACGGATGCCGCGGGCCGGCCGACCGGGTACCTGCTCGAGATGCAGGCGCTCGGGCTGGTCCTGCCGCTGATCCCCGAGCTCACCTTCGAGCAGAAGGCCGACGAGCTCTACGAGGTGCTCGCGCGGATGGCGCGTGCCGGGTTCACGTCAGGTCAGGTGCAGGATCTCGCGCCCGACGCGATCGAGCTGCTGCAGCACCTCGAGCGGACTCGCGAGCTGCCGATCCGCCTGCGGATGTCGCCGTGGTTCGAGCCCGGCACCGCGGTCGAGGAGGTCGACCGGCTCGCAGCGCTCCAGGGTCGCCGCGGGCGCCGGTGGGTCGTCGAGGGCGTGAAGCTCATGATCGACGGCACCGTCGACAACGGCACGGCGTGGTTGCACGAGCCCGACTGCTTCGGCGAGTCGACGGCATCCCTGTGGCTCGAGCCCGAGCAGTACCGCGAGGCGCTCACCGAGCTCGACCGCCGCGGCATCCCGACCACCACGCACGCGATCGGCGACGCCGGCATCGACTTCGTCGCGCGCGCGATCGCGAGGCTGCCCCACCGCAACGCGACGCACCGCATCGAGCACATCGAGACCATGACGGATGACACGCTCGAGCTCTTCCGTTCGGCCGGCATCATGGCGAGCATGCAGCCGACCCACTGCACGCTCTTCACGAAGGCCGACGGCAGCGACAACTGGTCCATCCGGCTCGGCGAGGAGCGCGCGGGTCGCGGGTTCCGCACCGCTGACCTCGTTCGGGCCGGGGTGCCGCTCGCACTCGGGTCGGACTGGCCGGTCGCGCCGTGCGACGCGGTCGGCATACTCGCCGACGCCGTGCTTCGGCGTCCGCACGACGACCCTGCCGCGACGCCCGTGCGCCCGGACCAGGCGCTCGACGCGGTCGACGCGCTGCGCGGATTCACCACCCATCCGTACACGACCGTCGGGCAGCGCGGCGGGGTGCTCGAGGTCGGCGCCGTCGCCGACCTCACCGTCCTCGACGTCGACCCGCTCACCGTCGATGCCGACGAGCTCGGGCGCGCACGGGTGCTCCTGACGCTCGTCGACGGTCTGGTCGTCGCGGATGCCGCGGTGGAGGCGCACTGATCCGTCTCATGTCGCGCCGACGGTGTCGCTTGACCCTCACACTGTGTCATGGTCGAACGTGGTCTCCACCATGTACACCATCGGAGAATTCGCCGCATTCGGACGCGTGAGCGTGCGGATGCTGCGCCATTACGACGCGATCGGGCTGCTCGAGCCGGCGCACGTCGACGAGCACAGCGGGTACCGCCGGTACTCGAGTGCCCAGCTGCAGCGGTTGCTGCGGATCGTCGAACTGCGCGGCTACGGGATCAGCCTCGACCGCATCGCGGTGGCGCTCGCCGGCGACGAGGTCGGGGGTCTGCACGACGCTCTGGCCGAGCGTCGCGCCGAGCTCGCGGCATCCGTCGCCGACGAAACCGCACGGCTCGCACGACTGGAGCGGCGACTCCGACTCCTCGAAGGAACAGAGACCATGAGCGACACCATCGAATACCGCACCGTCGAGCCCGTCACCGTCTACGCGACCAGCACGGTCGCGCACGGGATGGGTCCCGAGAACGTCGGTCCCGTCGTGGGCCCCGCGATCGCCCGGCTCGACGACGCGCTGACCTCCGCCGGCCGGCCCCTCATCGAGCCGGGCATCTTCTGGTACGAACCGATCGAGGGCAGCGACGACCTCACGGTGCACGTGTCGTACACGGCCGAGCCCGAACCGCAGCCGGGCGAGGGCTACGACGTCGTGACGCTGCCCGCCATCGCGACGATGGCCACGTTGATCCACCGCGGCGACATGACCGGCATCGGGCAATCGTGGAGCACGCTGGTGGACGGCATCGTCGCCGAGGGGTACCGGATCACCGGGCCCACTCGCGAGGTCTACGTCGTGGCCGACGGGCACGAGCCCAGCCCCGACTGGGTGACCGAGCTGCAGGCACCAGTCGAGCGCGAGGCCTGAGCCCCGCCCGCGTTCGGTTCCCATTCCCGGCCAGGGCTGGCATCATCGTGGCATGGCACCGTGGCCGAGGCAGATGAGATGACCTCACCGTTGCCGCTGGTCGGTCGGGACGCGGAACGCGCGCAACTCGACCGGCTGCTGCAACCGGACGGCCCATTCGTGGTCAACGTCACCGGGTCGGAGGGTGTCGGCAAGTCGGCGCTGGTCGAGCGCGTGCTCCAGCGCACCACAGGTCGCTTCGCCGACGTCCAGCACCTCGAACTGCGAACCGAGGGCATCGGCGACGTGATGCCGGCGGTCCGGAGCTTCACGGCCCGCATGCCGTTGTCGCTCCCCGGCGGGAACCGTGATCGGTCGTTGCTGGTGATCCATCGAGGCGATCCGCTCGCGTCGCAGGCCGAGTCGCTCGTGCGGCTCGCCGCACAGGACGGCGCCCTCACCATACTCGTCGAATCGGTGCCGGAACTCCGTGCGCCGGGCTGCGCCCCCGTGCTCGTCGGTCCGCTCGAGGCGGATGCCGCTGCGCAGCTGTTCCGTCAGGCCGCCGCGAGCGTCGGGGTCGACGTCGGCGACGGACCGGAGGTCGACGACCGCATCCGTCGGATCTGCTCGTCCGTCGACGGCAACCCGCTCGCGATCGAACTCGCCGCCTGCAGGCTGCCGTTCATTCCCCTGACCCACCTCGATCCGCTCCTGTCGGATCCCCGCCGTGCCCTCGACGTGCTCACCGCCCCGATCGGTGCGGGCGATCGCGCGCGCGGGGTGCGTGATGCGGTCCTGACGACCCACGAGATGTCCTCCGCCGCGGCGCAGCGGTTGCTGGAACTGCTCTCGGTGTTCGCCGGTCCGTTCGCCATCGAGGCCGTCGAAGCGGTCTGCGAGGGCCTGGTCGCATCGTGCTACAACCCCCTCGGCGAGCTCCTCGACCTGCGATTGGCCGAGCTGGATTCGGCGACGACGCTCGGCCGGTACCGGCTCAGTCGACTCGTCCAGGGTTTCGCACGCGAGCGGCTCGAGGCGTCCGGGCACGCCTCCGAAGCGCGCGATCGCCACGCCCGCCACTTCTCAGACCGGGCCCGTCGTGCGGCGGAGGCGGTCGAGGACGCCGACGAGGACGCCGCACTCGCGATCATGGGCGAGGACTTCCCGGAGTGCCTGCACGCGCTCCACTGGCTCATCGAGCACGATGCTGCGAGGGCGCTCCGCCTCGCGGCGGACCTCGGCTGGGAGGCGCAACGGCGCGGAACAGGCGATCGAGTGCTGCACCTGCTGCGGCATCTTCTCGATGCGCCGGGCGCCGGCGATCCGAGCGCGCGGCGCGACGCGCTCATCTGGTCGGCGCAGCTCGAGAGCCTGACGCCCGATGCCCAGGACAAGGCCGGGGTCATCGCGGCTCGGGTGGCCGAGGCGCTCGTCCTCGCCCGTGACTCGGGCGCCCCGCTTCCACTCCTCATGGCGCTGCGCACCCAGTTCCTGGCGGTGTCCGCCACCCGCGACGTGCCGGCGGCCTTCGCGGCCTGCGCCGAGGGGATGCGCCTCGCCGGGGAGCTCGGGCATACGCGGTGGACGGGTCGATTCGAGGTCTCGGCGAGTTCGATGTACGGCAATCTCCGCCGGTACGACGAGGCTGCCGGGCTCGCGACCTCGGGGCTCGCACGGGCCATCCGCTCCGACGACCGGCGCACGGTGGTCTTCGCGGCCTTGGTGCTGCACTCCCTCCCGACGGGGACCCTGCCCGATCAGGACGGCCGCCTTCGCCTCGAGGACGTGCTCGAGATCGCCCGCGATCTCGACGACACGCCGCGCGAGCTGCACGTGCTCGCCGCGCTCGCCCTTTCGGCGGTCGACCGCGGCGACGCCGCGGCGGCCGCGTCCTGGCTCACCATGCGTCAGTCCGCCCTGCGCCGGGTCGACCTCCTGAACGGCCCGACGGTCTCGGTCATGCTCGCCGCGCTCATCGCCGACATCCGCGGCGACCACCGCGTCGGAGCGCGGCTGCACGGCGCCATCGCATCGCACGTCGATGCGGTGCTGGCGCTGGCAGCACCGGAGCACGGCGAGCGGTACCGGGCGGCCGTCGACCGGTTCCGCGCGACGCTCGGCCCGGCCGGATTCGCCGCGGCCGTCGCGGGCGGGCAGGTTCTCGATCGCGAGCAGACGCTGGGAGAACTTGGGGCGTACCTGCGGCAGATCGCGGACGTGCCGACGCCGGCCGAGAGCGCAGCCTCTCCGACCACTGCGATCGCGCCGCTGACGGCGCGCGAACTGCAGGTGCTCGAACTGCTGACGCGCGGTCTCCGAAACAAGGAAATCGCCGTCGAGCTGCGCATCACCCCGAAGTCGGTCATGCACCACACGAGCGCCGTGTATCGCAAGCTCGGCGTCCGCACTCGTGCCGAGGCCGCCACGAAGGCAGCGACGAGCGGGCTGGTGCGATTCGACTGAGCCCGTCGATCGGGGGTGCTCGACGGGTCCTGAACGAGGCGGGCAAATGCCCGATGCCGTCGCCGACGGCACCTCCTATCGTGACGGCGTTCGACATGCGCGTCGTCGACGCGGCGGCGCCTGGCCCGGGAGGTTCACGATGAAAACGCTCGCAACCCACGTGGCCGCCGCGGCGGTCGTCGCCATGGCGCTGGCGGCCGGAGTGACGCCCGCGGTGGCGGCCGACGGGGTCCCGGAGATGATCCTCTTCGACGATCCGTACTACTCGGCGCCGGTCGGCGAGGAGTTCGCCGGCCCCATCCGGGCGGTCGTCACCGACGACGCCGGGCAGCCGGTGGTCGGCGTCGAGGTGACGCTCTCCGTCGTCCCGGACACGTGGCAGGGCGCCACGGTCGCGCTGGACACGTACTCGGCGATCACGGGCGCCGATGGTGCGATCGTGGTGCACGCGACCGCCGGCGACATCGGCGGACGCGCCGTGCTGCGCGCCGATGTCGGTGACGACGTTCGAACCGGCGCGTGGATGTTCATGCGACCGCCGGGCTTCCGGCCGGGCGAACAGCTCGCCGGCATCGACGCCGAGGGCGAGGACGGCGCTCGCCACAACCTCCGCGACACCGTGCAGAAGGGCACGTACACCATCGTCGACGTCTGCGCCGCATGGTGCGGACCATGCCGCTTCTACGCGCCGATGCTGCGCGATGCGAGTGCGAAGCTCGCGACCGACTACAAGGTCGACCTCGCGATCGTGACCGTGCTCCAGCAGGGCGCGAACGCCGGCGAACCGAGCACGCGATCGGACGCCGTCGCCTGGGAGGAGTCCCTCGAACTGACGAACACCGTGCTGCACGCGGAGGGCGACTCCGATTCCGATCTCGCGCGGGCCGCTGAGTTCTTCCTGCTGGACGACGACGCCGGCGTGGGCCAGGCGGTTCCCACGAGCCTGCTCATCGGCCCCGACGGCACGATCCTCGACCGTGTGGTCGGAGCCCAGGCGAGCGTCGAGGAGATCATCCAGCGCGTCCTCGACAGCGGGGCGAAGGCCCACCGGCCGAAGGCGCCCAAGCCGGACAAGTCGCTCACCGGTGAACGGGTGACCGCCACCCTCGACGGGGATTCCGCGTCGGTCGTCTTCGACCCCTCGGGCACCCAGCAGTACGAGCAGACGCCACTCGGCATCCTCGGACATCGGTCGGACGACACCGATCCGTCGATCGCCGTCCGGAACTTCTCGTTCTACGAACCGTCCGGTCTCCCATCGTCCGGCGAGCTGACACTCTCGCTCGAGCGCCTCGATCGCACGGACGCGAAGGAACCGCTCACGTCGAGCACGCTCTACGTGTGGGTGACCGGACTCCTCACGCCGGGGGACTTCGACCGCCAGGCCGGCGCCTGGGTCGAGTTGCCCGCGACGTCCGTGAAGGGCGTCACCACGGTCGACATCGACCTGGCCGCGCTGCGCATCCCGTACGAGCAGGCGTTGCGTTCGGGCGAGTACGAGGACTACGGCACGATCGGCGAACTGACCGACGCGGACATCGACGCCCTGGTGGCGAACATCGCCGGGGTCGAGGTGGAGGCCGTGTTCGCTCGGAAGTGACGGCTGCTCCGGCCGTGGGCGGTGCGTGATCGCGCATCGCCCACGACTGAGCCACCGTCCGCAATGTCGCATCCGCTCGCACGAGCGGATGGCGCGCAACGAACGCCTGCTCCTCGTGCAGCACTTCGAGGCCGACATCCTGCACCTCGGTGATGATGCGCCCGGACCCGGTGAGCTCCTGTCGGGGACGACATCGGCATCCGCCTCGAGTTCATGCACAGCCCGCCGCGGGTGCCCACGGTTCCCGTCGAAGACTCAACGGCGCGAGAGAGGGAGCGGCGCGCACACGGGCAGTCCCGTGCGCGCGCCGTCTCCTCCTCGCGCAGCAGCTGGGCTACTGCTGGATGAACGCGAGGATGTCGGAGTTGAGGACGTCCGCCTGCGTGGTGAGCATCCCGTGCGGGAAGCCCTCGTAGATCTTGAGGGTCGAGTTGCTGAGGAGCTCGTGCTGCTTGAGCGCGGCCTGCTGGTAGGGCACGATCTGGTCGTCGTCGCCCTGGAGGACGAGGACGGGCACCGAGATCGCCTCGAGGTCCTCGGTCTGGTCGGTCTCCGAGAATGCCTTGATGCCCTCGTAGTGCGCGAGCGCGCTGCCCATCATGCCCTGACGCCACCAGTTGGCGACGACGGGCTCCGATACGGTCGCACCCTCGCGGTTGAAGCCGTAGAACGGGCCCGACGCGACGGCCTGGAAGAACTCGGCTCGGTTGGCGGCCAGCGCGCTGCGGAACCCGTCGAAGACCGAGATCGGCAGCCCTCCGGGGTTCGCGTCGGTCTGGAGCATGAGCGGGGGAACCGCCGCGACGAGCACGGCCTTGGCGACGCGGCCCTGGGGTTCGCCGTGTTTCGCGACGTAGCGGGCGACCTGGCCGCCGCCGGTCGAGTGGCCGACGTGGATCGCGTTGCGCAGGTCCAGGTGCTCCACGACCGCCGACGCATCGCTGGCGTAGTGGTCCATGTCGTGGCCGGTGGCGATCTGCGACGAACGGCCGTGACCGCGCCGGTCACTGGCGATGACCCGATACCCCTTCCCGAGGAAGTAGAGCATCTGGGCGTCCCAGTCATCCGAAGACAACGGCCACCCGTGGTGGAACATGATGGGCTGGGCGTCGCGGTCGCCCCAGTCCTTGAAGTAGATCTCCGCACCGTCGTCCGTGGTCACAAAGGACATGACCGACCTCCAGGTTCATCTTCGGCCGGGCATCTGCCCGGCGATCTTGCGTTGGATGCTGCGCCGGATCGGCGAGGCATGTTCGACGCAACGGTTGCGGGTCCCCGATCCTTTCCCGCGTTTCCGCACGTCGCGCCAGTGGCGCCGTCGTCGGTTGCCGACGGGCCCTTGATTTCTGCAGGCGACCACCATCTCCGATCGAAGGGCACGCCGCTACCCCCTTGCGGCGACGTCTGAGGTACCGGTTCCGGGCGCTCTCCGACTACGCCGTCCACCACGGCCGCAGCGGCAGGTCGCCGACACCCCCACGCTCGTCCGGCTTCACCGCGAGGACCTGGTGCAGCTGGATGCCGCCCCGCTCGAACTGGAGCCGCGACCCGGCCATGTAGAGGCCCCACACCTTCGCGGTCGGCAGGCCGACCTCGTCGACCGCTTCATCCCAGTGCTCGACGAGGTTGGCGCACCAGTCGCGCAGGGTCAGCGCGTAGTGCGGGCGCAGGTTCTCCTCGTGCAGCACCTCGAGGCCGACATCCTGCGCTTCGGTGATGATGCGCCCGGACCCGGTGAGCTCGCCGTCGGGGAAGACGTAGCGGTCGATGAAGCCGTGCGTCGATGGTTCGGACCGGTTGTCGGGGCGGGTGATGCAGTGGTTGAGCAGCAGCCCGCCGGGGCGCAGCCGCGACTGCAGGAAGCGGAAGTACTTCGCGTAGTTGCGCACGCCGATGTGCTCGAGCAGCCCGATCGACGACACCGCGTCGAAACCGGTGTCGGCGATGTCGCGGTAGTCGCCGTGACGCACCTCGGCGAGCTCGCCCAGGCCCTCCTCGGCGATGGCGCGCTGCGCCCACGTGGCCTGCTCCTCCGACAGCGTGACGCCGATGACACGGATGCCTCGGCGCGCCGCGTAGCGCACCATGCCGCCCCAGCCGCAGCCCACGTCGAGCAGCCGGTCGCCCGGGCTCAGCCGCAGCTTCTCGAAGACGAGCCGGTACTTGTTCTCCTGGGCTTCGTCGAGGGATGCCTCGGGGCGCGGGTAGCACGCGCAGGTGTAGGTCATCGACGGCCCGAGCACCCACTCGTAGAAGGTGTTCGAGACGTCGTAGTGGTGGTGGATGGCTTCAGCGTCCCGCGCCTTGCTGTGCCGGCGCCCCGTCGCGACCCGACGCCAGCGGGGCGGCGCCTCGCCCGGCGGCGGCGCGATCGGCCGCAGGTGCTCAACGCCGATCGAACGGAGGATCTGCGCCATCGCTCGTGGCGGCGGCATCCGGAACACCAGTTCGTCGGCGAGCGCCCGGAGCAGTTCGTAGGGGTCGCCCGGGTGCACGCCATGGATCTCGAGGTCGCCGGCGATGTAGGCGCGTGCGAGACCGAGGTCGCCTCGACCGGTGGCGAGGTACGTCGTGCCCCGCGGCGTCTTCAGTTCGATGCCGAGCGGGGCGTCGGGCGGGCCCGCCGAGCTGCCGTCGTACGCGGTGAACCGCAGCGGGAGTTGCCCGCCGGCGACGAGCTCCAGGATCTCGGCGAGGGTGAGCTTGCCCGAGGCATCCGGCTTCGTGGCGGCATCCGCCTGCGTGGCATCCGTCGTCGTCGCCGCGGGCGACCTCTGCTCCTTGGACGTCGTCATCGTCGTTGCACCGCCTTCGCAGAGAGGTCGAGGACCCGGGCCCGCGCATCGGTGGCATCAGACGCGTCGGTCGCCGGACCGGACACCCTCACGCTAGTCCGCGGGACCCGGTGCCCGCATGGTTCCTCCCGCATTCGGCACGGCGCGCGCTGGCGGATCGGTGCGTTCACGCCCGGGCCGACGCGGGCCACGAGCGTCAGCCGAGGGTCTCGATCAGCCGGTCGCACATCGCCTCACGGGGCGATGATCAGCCTCGCGATCCTGTCCTGGTCGAGGCTGAACCGATAGCGCAGGTCGACGACGCCGCCGGGGAAGTCGCCCTCGAGGTGCGCGAAGACGATCCACTGATCGGGACCCTCCTGGCGCTGGCCGGTGAGCGTCGACGCGTAAGTGTACTCGCTGCCGGTCTTGTCGAGCCAGGCGCGGATGCCGTCCCGGCCGTCGTAGTCGATTCCCTCGTCGGTGACGCGGGCGTCCGCGGTGAAGGTCTCGACGACCGTCTGCCGCTGCGCGTCGTCACCGTGGGCGCTCAGGTACCGGACGACGACCGGCGGCAGGGTCGCGGTGTCGTAGGCGTCGAATGCGTCGGTGTGAGACATGGGTGTGCTCCAGTTCCTCGAGTTCCGTTGATCGACATGCACGAGCTCCGGGCCGCCGACCACCGCCGAGGTCGAGCCCCGTGGTTCGTGCATGGCTCCACGCTCCCGCTTCCCCTGAGGGGAAGGTCAAGCCGTCTCGTTCGCCCTCAGCGGAGCACCCGGAAGATCGGCCATCCGATCTCGGTGACGGTGTGTGCGTCGATGCCCGGGAACCCTTCCAGGTAGACCTCGCGGACGGGCGCATCCGTGGCGAGCTCGTGACGTGCGACGTAGTCGCCGAGTGCTGCGTAGACCTCCGGGATCGTCTCGTCGGGCCCGTCGTGGAGTGCGACGGCGAGCTCGACCGCGGACAGCTCGACGGATGTCGCGACCCCGTCGATGGCGCGTTCATCGAAGTCGTCACCGACCGTGAGGAAGACGGTGGCGAGTCCCCGCCCGTCGGCGAACAGCTCGTTGGGCCAGATGCCGCCGTAGTGGCCGGTCGACGCCGGGTCGGATGCTTCGGCGATGTGCCGGAGCATCCCCGTCGAACGACGGAACCAGCCTCCGAGGTCAGGGAGGTCGATGACCTCGCTGACCGCCACGGCCCGGGTCTCCGGGACGCTTCGGTGGACGATCTCGACCGGCGCCGGAGTGGGCGCGAGCATGTCTCGGAGGTTCTGCACGGCGATCCGCGTGTCGTCGAGCTGTCGCTCCATCCGCTGGAGGTGCTGCGCGAGCAATTCCGTGCGCGCTGCAACGTCCGGAGCGGCGAGCACGTCTCGGATGGACTGGACCGGCACGTGGAGCTCCCGCAGGGTCCTGACGATCCGGGCATCCGCGATCTGGTCGGCGGCGTACAGCCGGTAGCCGTTGCGGTCGTCGACGAGCGCCGGGGTGAGGATGCCGTTCCGGTGGTAGAACCGCAGGGCCTTCGCGGTCATGCGCACCGCACGCGAGAAGTCGCCGATGGTCATGAGGGAACGCTCATGCGACGTCATGTGGTCGAGGTGCACGGTGCGATTCTTCCTCAGCTCGGCTTCGGGGACCTGGGTCGTGGCCGGGTCAGGGCCCGTTGCTCGGGGAACCTCCAGCCGAGGAGGACGGCGATCAGGCGAACCACGGTCGTCACGCCGACGCAGATCAGGCCGGCGATGGGCACCGGAGTGCCGAACTCGGTCAGGAACACGAGCACGCCCACCCCGGACCCTGCGGCGACAGCGTAGAGCGTCCCGATCTGGAGGAACGAGACCGGCAGGCCCAGGAAGACATCCCGCAGCAGTCCCCCGCCGATCGCGCCGATGACGCCGACGACGAGCGCGCCGACCTCGCCGACGCCGAGCGACAACGCCTTGGAGGCGCCGATCGCGCCGAACAGTCCCATCACGACGGCATCGAGCACGGTGATGACCCAGCCGACGTGAGCGAGCAGGTGCTGGAGGATCATTCCGAGGATGGCCGAGCCGCCGGCGACGACCAGGTACCAGTTCATCCAGATGACGACGGGCGGCTGGTCGAGGACGATGTCGCGCAGCAGGCTGCCCCCGAGCGCGACCACCAGCCCGATGACGAGGACGCCGAGCACGTCGATGCGACGGTTCCTGTGTTCAGCCGCGAAGAGGGCGCCCTGGAGGCCGCCCAGACCCGCGGCGAGCAGCTCCACCCACAGCGAGACCTGGAACGGTGCGAGGTTCATCCGGATACGCCCCCTTGGTCGCCCGGGGTCGGCTCGCTCCGGGTGAGCGAACCGACCCCGGAGGTCAGCGACGACGTCAGCGCGCCGCGCTGCGCTCGGCTGCGGTGACGATGACGTCGGCGACCACCTCGGCCTGGGAGATGAACGCCGCGTGGCTGCCCGGGACGTCGGTGATGTCGGCGCCGATGCGCGTGGCCATGTGCTGGAGCATGGCCTGGTCGAACGCCTTGTCCTCGGTCGCGATCACGGCCCAGCTCGGCTTGTCCCGCCACGCGGCCACGGTCACCGGGGTCCCGAACACAGCCATGTCGACGGGCACCTGGCTGTCGGCGAGGAAGGCGGCCTCGGCCTCGCTGAGGTCTGCGGCGAAGCCGGCGTGGAACGCGTCGCGGTTGAGGTAGCCGTACCCGTCGTCGCCGACGTCGATGACGAACTCGGGCGTGGGCGCGAACCCCTCGTACTGCTGAGCGGAGGTCTCGCCGGCGTCGGGCGCCAGCGCGGACACGTACACCAGGCCGGCGACCTTGGGATGGACGCCCGCCTCGGTGATGACGGTGCCGCCCCACGAGTGGCCCACGAGGATCGTCGGCCCGTCCTGGAGGTCGAGCACCCGGTTGGTCGCCGCCACGTCGGCCTCGAGCGAGGTGAGCGGATTCTGCACGATCGACACCCGGTAGCCGCGAGCGGTCAGCAGATCGTAGACGTGGCGCCATCCGGATCCATCGGCGAACGCCCCATGCACGAGGACGACGTTGGTGATGTCGTGTTCGGTGTTCATGTCTCTTCCTTCGGTAGCGGCCGTTCGGCCGGTGGGATGCGGTCATGCGATGTAACAGCGGCGATGTGCAATATATTGCATGTTGCCGATGACCGCGTCAACCGGCGAAGCGGACTTGCAACCCGGGCCTGGAGTGTGGGCAATATATTGCATGCCGATTCCCCGGAGTGTCCCCGGTGTCGACCGCTCGCTGCTGCGCGACGACGTGTTCCGGCGGCTCCGGGACGCCATCGTCGACGGCACGTTCCTGCCCGGCGAACAGCTGAAGGACGCAGACCTCGCGGAGTGGCTCGGCGTCAGCCGAACTCCGGTTCGCGAAGCACTCCTTCGTCTCGGCGCGAGCGGACTCGTGGTCGCGGTTCCCGGACGATCCACCACGGTCAGCGCCATCGACCCGAAGGCCGTCAGAGACGCACGCGACGTGGTCGCCGCCATGCACGTGCTGGTCGCACGAGAGATGGCGGGCAACCTGTCCGATGCCGACGTGGCGCGCATGCGCGAAGCGAACGACCGCTTCGCCCGGGCCGTGAGCGCCGGCGACACCGCCGCCGCGCTCGACGCCGACGACGAGTTGCACGCGATCCCGGTGTCGGTCCTCGGGAATCGCGCCATCGAGTCGGTGCTCGACCAGTTCGGCCCCGTCGTGCGTCGAGCGGAACGCGAACGCTTCGCGGCAGGCGGGCAGGACACGATCGAACGGCATGAGCGGCTGATCCAGCTCCTCGCCGGCGGCGACGCCGAGCGGGCGTCGGAGCTCACCTTCGAGATCTGGCACAGCCTGCCGGCGGAGCGCACCACTCCCCCTGGGTGACCGCTTCGCCCAGCGTCAGGTCAGGTCGACCGCGCCCTACCCGAACCTGGCTGCGCGTCGTGCGTCGCGCGTCGCGCGCTCGATCAGTTCACGAATCTGGGGAACGAGCTCGCGAACGTCGTCATCGTCGTTGCACCGCCTTCGCGTAGAGGTCGAGGAACCGCGAGTCGGGGTCGTAACGCCGCTTCGCGGCGCGATAGGCATCGCCGCCGTAGAGCTCGTCGAACTCGTCGCGCGGGTAGAAGGAGTCGGAGTACAGCGACTTGTGTCCGTCGAGCTCGCTCACCTTGTGCTCGATCAGCCGGTTCGTCGCGCCCTCGGTCGCGCCGACGGGCACGGTCGACCAGAAGCCGACGTTGACGTAGGTGCGGTGCGGCTCGAGCGGGTACAGCGGCCAGTCGGCGTCGTCGCGCGGTCGCAGCGGGCACAGCCAGATCGGCTCGATCGGCACCTCGGCGAGGAACCAGTCGAGGAACTCCGCGGTCCGCTCGATCGGGATCTCGACGTCCTGGATGACCCGCTCACGCGGCGGACGGCCCCGGAGCCGTTCGATGCGGTTGCCGATGTCGAACCGCCGTTCGAGCTTCATGAGCTTCCAGTACGCGCTGCTGCGCCGGTAGCGCCGCGGCCAGAGCCGGCGAACGAGCGGATGCTGCGCGCCGAACGCCTGCGAGCACCAGAACCAGTCGGCGTCCCACCGCCACAGGTAGTCGTGGATCGTGAGCCGGTCGTGCGTCGCGCCATCCGCATGCTGGATGGAGCGGTAGAAGACGCGCTGGCCGGTGTAGTCGCTGGTGGGGCCGGATGCCTCGGTCTGCACGCCCACGCAGAGGTAGCTCTCGTCGGCGCTGAAGACGACCCCGTCGAGGTAGTCGACGCGGGTGCCGTCGTCGAGGGTGCCGGTCTCGACGATGCGGTCCATCGTGTCGATGAGGTCGGCGAGGGCATGGAACCGCAGGTGCGTGAGCGCGACGAACGGCTCGACGGGCTCCAACTCGATGCGCAGGCGCACGGCGTAGCCGAGCGTGCCGTAGGAATTCGGGAACGCGCGGAACAGGTCGGCGTGCTCCGACGGCGATGCGGTCACGACCTCGCCGGCGCCGGTGAGGATGTCGAGCTCCAGGACCGACTCGTGCGGCAACCCGCTGCGGAACGACGTCGACTCGATCCCGAGTCCCGTCACCGCGCCGCCGAGCGTGATGGTCTTCAACTGCGGCACCACCAGCGGGGCCAACCCGTGGGGCAGCGTCGCCGCGACGAGATCCTCGTACGTGCACATGCCGGCCACGTCGGCCGTCCGCGCCTCCACGTCGACTGCGATGACCTGCGTCAGCCCCGACGTGTCCAGGCCCCGCGCCTCGACCCGGTCGCGCGACCGGAACAGGTTCGACGTGGGCTTGGCCAGCCGCACCGTCGCCGTGGCGGGCACGGCCCGGTAGCTCGCCAACAGGCGCTCCACGCCATCGGCGTGAGCGGCCCGTGCGTCAATCGCGTCGGTCGCAGGAGCGGACACACCCTCACGTTAGACCCGAGGGCGGACTGCCCGCATGGTTCCTCCAACACTCGACACGGCCCTCCCACCCCACCCCGCGCAAGACATTCCGGCCGTGGTAGATGCGCAACGAGGAGGACCAGTTCGACATACGCCATGGCTTCCTCGTCTTCGGCTGGTTTGAGTCGCCTAGCCTGAAGCCCTCACCGATCGGCTGCGCGAAGTCGAGGCGATCGTCGCCGTCGGACACCTTCTGCTCGCCGCGCCGGACCGGTTCGGCGCGGACTACGACGCACGCGTGCTCGAGTCGCGCCAGATGCAGGTCGCAGCGGCGGTGGACTTGCCATGAGCGATGGCCAAATCAGTTGGCGCGGCGCTCGCGGGCATGCTCCGCGACGACTCAAGCGAGCGAAAGTCGAGCGCCAGACCTCCCTCTCTCACGCTGATCCGATGGAATCGTGACCGGGGTCAGCTATTCGAGGCGCCGACCGAATCCTCCGCGGCCACCGTTACCGAAGCCTCAGTGTCCGCCGCTCCCAACACATCACTACTCCGATCAGGCGCCGCTGAGGACAGCGGATGGCTGAGCAGCTGACGCCGAAGGGCACGCCGAGTGTTGCTATTGCCGACGCCCCGCAACAGGCTTACAAACCGCTCGTTGTTCGCGAGCGCGGGGTAGGACGCCGGCAGGGCTTCCTCGACCGAAGCGAGGTCGATGGTGACGTTGATGCCGGCAGCTCGTCGAGGAGGGGCCAGGCCCCGTCCGCGAAACAAGCGCCCGGCAATGCTCCACCAACGATCGTCGACTTCCGGCGTGTCTGAGGCCAGCTTTTTCACAGCCGCGTAATCGAGGAAGTCCCCGATCGGATCCTCACCAGAGGCATCGTTCACGAGCACATCGTAGAATGTGGGGTAGATATGCTGGACCAGAGTCGATGTGAAAACATGGCTGTGGTCGAGTGGCGCATCGTGCCATCTCGGATTGAGATTTGTCTCTAGAACAAAGCTATTGATGATTCGTTTGATTCGTCGTGGATTTCGAAGAGTATGCTCGGCCAACACTTCCATGATGTTCTCATCCACCAATTGCGAGGTGGCCGACTCCTCTGCGTAGCCACGAATAAGTTGTCGAGTAGTCTCCATGCTGGGCGGGGGGACGCGATAAGTCACTTGTACGATCTTCTCTAGATAGGCCCTCCCAATCTGAGATTCAGCGGCAACACCACTCGCAACGGCCTCGGCCACCCGCGACATGTCACAGGCGATAACAAAGACCAGGCCCGGCACATCGAGATACAGCTTCATCGCCTCACAGACCCCGACCACAGACAAGTCAGAACATCGATCGAGATCGTCTACAAAAACAACCATCGCACGATTAGCTTGTCCACCCTTCGCGTCCGCCTCCACCCAATCCTCAAGCAGGCCTCCGATCGTCTGCCGCAATTCGTTGCGCAACTCGGGATTTACGCCAGCTTGGTCCCAAAGATTGTCAACCATGCGCCCGACGCCAAAGAAGTTGCCGAGGATGGCGCTGAAGATTCGAACAATCAAGGAAACGTGACCCTTTCGGGCAAGTTCACGAGTCCAGCGACGAAGAAGGAAGGGGTCCATCTTCACGAGAACCGATTTTACAAGGCTCTCAAGAGAGTTGGCCCCCGATGCGGTCCAAGCGTTGTATTCGACAGTGACAGTTCGTTCATCGCGAACATGCTCTTGTATCTGCCGAAGAAGGGTGCTCTTGCCAACACCCCAATTCCCGTCGATGGCTAGAACGAACGGGGCGGAAGCTCGCGATGTGCTCAATATCGCTGCCAGCCGGGTCGCGATATCCCCGCTGCCGAGCAAGTCGCTCGTCCCAGCCGGTACGGGTTGATCGTTCAGGATCCTATACGCGTCCACTCCGGTCTTCCACTCGCCACGAGCCAGCCCCATGTGACGCTCCATCGCAACTTGCAGCCTTCGCTGCGCGATGCCTGTTCGCTCGGCAACGAGTTCGATGATGATTTGCTCATCCACGACAGCGTTTGCGATTCCCGAATCACCCCGGCGCCAGCGCTCCTCAGCCTCCTTCCGCGACGCGATCATCGCACGCTCCTCGTCCCGATAGGCCGCTGCCTGCGAAAAGTCCTGGTCTTGGATCGCCCTCTCCTTCTGCTCTCTCAGATCGGAAATACGAGCCTCCAGGTCACGCAAGTCGCGCGGCATACCAGATCGCCGAAAGTCGACGATTGCGCACGCGCTATCAATTAGTCCGGCCACGGCGTCCAGCAGGTCCAGATCGCCCATAAACTGCTCGCCCAGAATGGCGGCGACTAGAACCGCGTTATCGGAGATGCTGACGTGGTTGTGAGCCTCATACTGGTCTCTCTGCGACTTGATATAGCCGACTGCATCGTCCACCGATGCCTCATCCATGGGCATCGACTCGAACCGGCGTCCGATGGCGTCCCCACGAACGTACTCGCGGTAGTCCTCCTCAGTCATTGCGGTTACGACTTGTACCGAGCCATCCATCAGACCCTCGCGAAGGCTCTTGGCCAGTTCCTTCAGCACCCCGTCTTGGCTCGTAAACAGGTGCACGAAGTCCGGAACGTGAAGAACTAATCCACCGCTCGTTCGCGCCGTCTCTATTGCATGGAGCAACTCGCCCTGACTCTGCGAGATCAGCGAGTGCGGCATTAGCTGATACAGGCCCCGTGCTGAAACCTCTCTCGGCACCTCGCCTTTCGCGATCATATCTGCCAATGCCATTGCCATCGAATTCGAGTCGACGCGATTTTCTGCAATGAGCACAGCACTGTTTCGATCCCTGCGGCTGAGTATCGAGGCGATCTTCCTCACCACCCGAGCCTGGGTTCTCGGATACCACCCTTGCTCTGGCGAGCGCACTGTCGCAATTAGGTCAATCAGAGGTCCGCCGGCACTTCCCGGGGGCGGTGGTGCGCTGATTGAGTTCGCCAATAGAGCCTTCACAGCGCCCCGCGCTTCAACGAGGTCGACATCAAAGTGGCGCAGCACGCGCGCACCCGAGCTTTCATCCTCGCGCATCAGCCCCAATAGGATGTGCTCGGTCCCGATATAATTGTGTCCGAGATACAACGCTTCCCGGAGCGCAAGTTCGAGCGTCTTCTTCGCGCGCTTCGTGAAAGGCACCTGGTCGGGCGTTGGAGCTTCTCCAGGCGGGACCATTTCTCGTATCGCCGATCTTGCAGACTCGAGCGCGACCCCGAGATCGTTGAGCACCCGGGCCGCGACTCCTTGTCGTTCGTCAATGAGTCCCAGAAGAATGTGTTCTGTCCCAATATAGGGATGGTGCATCATTCTGGATTCTTCTTGAGCCAGTACGATGACGCGGCGAGCCCGGTCAGTGAATCGCTCGAACAAGAAACCGCCTCCTCTTCTCGACGCACGCTTCGTCGCCCTGGGCTGATGGGAGAGTCGTCGCTGGATCTATTCTGGAAGGTGCGTTCCGTTCTACTAGCGCATTGACGAGGCGATTTGAAGGAATGTTCCCTTGGCTCCGAGCCGCTCCGATGCTTGCCCGGTACTGCGTTCGCCGGCAGCGCGCCTCATTCGCGAACGCGCTTCGCGGCGCCCTCACGTCGTTCGCACGCTTTCGAGCTACTCAACGCGCATCTGCCCGAAATTCAACCGTCGTCGACAAGCCCGGCATTCTGCGAAGACTCGTTGCGGACGGATCGCCCGTTGGAGCGTAGGAAACGTGGCCCCCTCGTCCGCGCGGGCATGCATCGGCCGCCGCTAGCCAGGGCTCGCTCAAGACCAGGCTGGCCTCAAACAAGCGTTTCGTACGCCCGGCCCTCACCAGAGCCGAGACCGGATATGCGCCGCTAGGTCGCCAACGCGGGATAGCGCTGCACTCGCACGGTCGGGGTCGCCACCGAAAAGACCGTGAAGCAGTGGAGTCCATCCAGCGCCCTGCGCCTTGACCTCCTCCAACATGGCCACCTCGGGGGCAATGTCACTATTCCGGTGCCGCCACGTGTACCGGCCGTAACCACCGTGCGGTCCGTAATACTCGCCCTGGGCGCGAGCGTCCTCCGATATCGCGTCGAGAAGGATCTCGACACGATCGAAAGCATCGGCGAAGTCAGCATCGCTCGCGAAATGCTGGCGGTAGATCGGTGCCATGACGGTGAAGAGGTGATCCGAAATAGGGGTGTGCCTGCGCCCGCCACGGGTTGAAACCATGGACTCGATCTGCTCGGCTGTGAGCGAACCACCGTCATCCTCGACACAAAGGAGCGTGCCGAGGGCACTCCACGTATCGATACCGATCACGCTCTGGCTCCCCGAGGTGAGAACGAACGGTATCTGCCTGGCGCTTGTCGTCGCGACCCGGACATCGGAAGTCGCCGCACGGAGCATCGAGTAGTTCTGCTTCGCCACGGACCCGACGGCAGCCACGAATGTCGCCACGAGAGCGGGATACTCATGGGCCGACCTGAAGACTTGCGTCCCAGCTGACTGTGTGGACTCCTGTCCGAGGACACGTAACGTCTGCGTGAACTCCTGCTCATGCGGCTGCGATCCATACATGGAGATCAGCTTCAATGGGATCAGCGCCGGAGCGAGGATGTCGTCATAGTCCCGAATTCGGCGGACCCACTCCCGGGCGAACTCCGCGTTCAGTTTGGTTCCCTCGGCGACCGTCAAGGGAAACCGTTCGCGGTCGCCGAGTGCCCGCTGGATCGGTTCCCGCAGATCGGACAGAAACTCGTCATAGTCCA
Source organism: Agromyces binzhouensis (assembly GCF_004135055.1). Classification (GTDB taxonomy): domain Bacteria; phylum Actinomycetota; class Actinomycetes; order Actinomycetales; family Microbacteriaceae; genus Agromyces; species Agromyces binzhouensis. Next base: position 32,274 of record NZ_SDPL01000003.1, read on the forward strand.
TGACCAGTGTCGGGTTCCTCATCAGTCCACGTACGTGCTCAACTATGTCGCTCTGCGCGCGACCAGCATCTGCTGCCGCCAGGGAGACAGACTCCGGTGGGATCCCGGGGGCCGTACCGATGGCACGCTGGATGGCGACGATCAGGCGGCTCATCTGGGCAGTCTTCTGCGGCCCGAATAGATCGGCACGATGGATCGAACGGCCGAGGGTGCGTCCCGCTCCAAGATCGAACTCGGGAATCTCGCACTCGTCAAGGCGAGCCGTCATGAGCCACGCCGCTCCAGGAGGTCTCTGACGGTACTCCTCGGCGGCCAGCGTGAGCTCCTCAAACTGGTACGACTTCTCCCTTTTTGCGAGGTTAGACGAGAAGCAAGCTAGGAAGACGAAGGAGCCGCTGCGAATGGCGTTCCGAATCTCAGTCTGCCAATCATCGCCCGGCCAAAGCTTGTCCTTATCACGCCAGACGATGAACTCAGCCGCCTCAAGCGCATCCTGCAACTCGTCGATCTGTTCGCTGTCCTCGGTGATGTACGAGATGAATACGTGGTCCCCTGACACGACGCCTAACCTATCGCGTAGGCGGCCAAGGGGGTGGTGAAACGGAGTTAGAGTTCAGCGGTTCGCCCATTGCGCGGCAAGCGCGACTCGCTGTGACTAGCCCAAGGCGCGCGTCTGACAATTGAGGGCGCCCTGCGTGCCGGAGCTTCGGTGCTGAACGAACTACGACGTTCCCCTCTTTGCATTCGAGCGACCTTCTTCGGCGGCAGCATGCACGAAACGCGATCACCCTCAGCAGACAGGTGCAGGTACTCCTCAAGACGGAGCGCTGGATAGCCAGGGGCTTCGTGCGGGCCGAAGTAGTGGCAGAGATCCCACTGCTCCACCGCATCGATCATGACGAACGCCGTGTTGTAAGCCTCAAAGCTTGAAGCGAAGTAGCTCTTGGGTTCTCAGTTAGTCATGCTCTTAGAGTCTCGGCATGAGCGCACTCGCCATTAGGGAGCGAGGTCTTCACGTCATGCGCGAGCGACTAACGTGCACCCTTCAAAGCCTCTCTAGCTTCCTCGAAGTCCTCAGCGATCTTCTTGGATCGCTTTGTCAGCTTCAGTTGGCCCTTCGAGTCTCGATCCGTCCAGTAGCCGCCTTCCAGTCGCTTCACAGGAGAGCCGGTAACTGCCAGCACGGCTGACCCATGGTGGATTGGGCTGCGCCCTCGGATTTCCAGACGCGGTTCGTTCGTGTAGACATAATGAAGAAGCCACGAACCGTCTTCCTTCACAACGCGCGCCAAAGAGGATTTTGACTTGGACTCGTTAGATATGAGTGTTACGGAGGCCGTCGAACTGGTCTGACGGATCACAAGATACACAGTCTTCGGTGCGGGCGACTTACCGGAGTTCGGGTCAATCCAGAATGATTCGAGGCGCGCTTGCCATGTTCCGCTGAGGTCTCGACTTACACCTGGGATTGCCTGCGCTACCTTCCACTTCCAGACCCACCGGTCCCATGTCAAGAGCAGGATCGTGCACGCGAGAACCGCGATCGAGAACAAGCTGAGCAGACTCGTATTGGGCGCGCCGGTAGTAACCCACGAACCTATTACAAACACCGCCGAGACGATGACGACAATCGCACGGACGAGGATGCCGCTGATCATTCGAACCCCATGTAGTCCCAAGCGTCGCCTGCAAACTTGTGGACCTGAGCTCGAGTCCATTTCTGAGCGTGGTGAAACAGGTACTTTGCTCCGTTTGCCTCCAGCCAGCGATCCGAGTCCGGCTCAGCCCGCATGGTGTAGTTGTAGATGTCTGCGAGGCACCCCTGCATCGTTGCTCGCCAAGTACTAAGCGAGAAGTACTCTTCCCGGCAGTTGTACACCAAGCATTCGAGTAGATAGGACGGGATCTCTTCAGTGAGTCCCTTCGACACAAGCTCGTTCTCCAAGCGCTTCAAGATGCGAACAGTCTTCTTGTACAGGCCGTTCGTGCGCACGTTCTTGGCCTTGCCGAGTTCGAGCTGAAGCTTCGGGTAGTTCACGATGGACGTTCCGTCCTTCTTGAAAACCTTGGTCCCCTGGCGGTATGTGCCGTCGGAAAAGTAGAGCTTATAAGCGAAGGAGGGCACTACGTCGGCGTTGACGCGTGCCGAGCTCGCATCAACTTCGAAAGCCGTCGACCCTGCGGTGACGGAACCAGGAAACTTCTTCTCGAGAGCAGCGGCGATCTCCTCCCTGAGCTTCTCGGGCGTCCACGGACCGGTGTAGGGAGTGCTTCCGGAAGGGCGTCCGCTCTTCGCGGGATCGTGTTCTTCCCAGTACAAGGCGTCCGAGCACTCGACGACGATGTCAACGTCGCTGTCCGACTTGACGTTCGTGTTATTGGCGTATGAACCCTTGGCGTAGATTGAGAAGTCGCTTCTGTAACCGTCGAATCCATCGTGCTCGTCTATGGCTTCGCGAATCATGCGCTCAGTGCGTTCCTGCTTTTCTTGCTCAGTTGCGCTTGAGGGCCCGGTCCACCCGGCCAACTTCTCTTCAGTAACCATGCGACTCCTTTGCACTGATCATCCTCGTTCAGCACGAACGGACAGACAACCTCGCTGGCCGGATCCGGCGACGCGACATCCGGCCAAGATGGTGTCGGTTGATTCGGCTTATCCCAAGGAATCCGTGCCATCTAGGCCGTCTCCTAGCGACCAGGTGTGAATCCCAGTGTTCCCGTGGCCAAGCACCTCGATCTGGGTCAAGACACGGAATCGGGTCAACTTCGATGTGTCCGAGGGTCACTACCGTGACGTTTCCCGGGAGATCAGAAGTCCCAGTCCTCGTCCTCCGTGTTGACCGCCTTGCCGATCACGTACGACGAGCCCGAACCCGAGAAGAAGTCGTGGTTCTCGTCGGCGTTCGGCGAGAGCGAGGCGAGGATCGCCGGGTTCACGTCGGTGACCGAGGAGGGGAACATCGACTCGTAGCCGAGGTTCATGAGGGCCTTGTTGGCGTTGTAGTGCAGGAACTTCTTGACGTCCTCGGTGAGGCCGAGACCGTCGTAGAGGCTCTGCGTGTACTGCACCTCGTTGTCGTAGAGCTCGTACAGCAGCGAGAACGTGTAGTCCTTGATCTCGTCGCGCTTGGCCTGGTCGACGAGCTCGAGTCCGCGCTGGAACTTGTAGCCGATGTAGTAGCCGTGCACGGCCTCGTCGCGGATGATGAGGCGAATGAGGTCCGCCGTGTTGGTGAGCTTCGCCCGGCTGGACCAGTACATGGGCAGGTAGAAGCCCGAGTAGAAGAGGAACGACTCGAGCAGCGTCGAGGCGACCTTGCGCTTCAGTGGCTCGTCACCGCGGTAGTACTCCATGACGATGGAGGCCTTCTTCTGCAGGTGCTCGTTCTCGACCGACCAGCGGAACGCATCGTCGATGTCCTTCGTCGAGCACAGCGTCGAGAAGATCGACGAGTAGCTCTTCGCGTGCACCGACTCCATGAACGCGATGTTGGTGTACACCGCCTCTTCATGAGGAGTCAGCGAGTCGGGGATGAGCGAGACCGCGCCGACCGTGCCCTGGATGGTGTCGAGCAGCGTGAGGCCGGTGAACACCCGCATCGTGGTCTGCTGCTCATCGGGCGTCAGCTGGTTCCACGACTGCACGTCGTTCGACAGCGGCACCTTCTCGGGCAGCCAGAAGTTGTTCACCAGGCGGTTCCAGACCTCGAGATCCTTGTCGTCCTGGATGCGGTTCCAGTTGATGGCGTTGACGTGGCTGACCAGCTTGACCGGCGCCGCGTGGGCCGGGTCGTTGGTGGCCGAGTTCACCGGGTCGGTGAGAGTCATCCGTTCAATCCTCTTCTCAAGTCATCCGTAATCTGAGCAATGCTCACAAAGTGCAGCTGACGCACATCTCCAGCTCTGTGCCCTCAAGGGCCTGCTGACGCAGACGGATGTAGTAGATCGTCTTGATGCCCTTGCGCCAGGCGTAGATCTGGGCCTTGTTGATGTCGCGGGTCGTCGCGGTGTCCTTGAAGAACAGCGTGAGCGACAGGCCCTGGTCGACGTGCTGCGTCGCCGCGGCGTAGGTGTCGATGACCTTCTCGTAGCCGATCTCGTACGCGTCCTCGTAGTACTCGAGGTTGTCGTTCGTCATGAACGGCGCCGGGTAGTAGACGCGACCGAGCTTGCCTTCCTTGCGGATCTCGATCTTCGACGCGATCGGGTGGATCGACGACGTCGAGTTGTTGATGTACGAGATCGAGCCGGTCGGCGGCACCGCCTGCAGGTTCTGGTTGTAGATGCCGTGCTCCTGGATGGAGGCCTTCAGCTCCTGCCAGTCGTGCTGCGTCGGGATGTGCACGCCGGCGTCGGCGAACAGCTCGATGACCCGAGCGGTCTGCGGCACCCACGCGGCATCCGTGTACTTGTCGAAGAACTCACCCGACGCGTACTTCGAGTCGGCGAACCCGTCGAAGGCCTCGCCGCGCTCGATCGCAATCTGGTTCGACGCGCGCAGCGCGTGGAACAGCACCGTGTAGAAGTAGATGTTCGTGAAGTCGATGCCCTCCTCGCTGCCGTAGTGGATGTGCTCGCGGGCGAGGTAGCCGTGCAGGTTCATCTGGCCGAGGCCGATGGCGTGCGACTTGTCATTGCCGTCTTCGACGGAGCGCACCGACGAGATGTGCGACATGTTCGAGACGGCGGTGAGGCCGCGGATGGCGGTCTCCACCGTCTTGCCGAGGTCGGGCGAGTCCATCGCGAGCGCGATGTTCAGCGACCCGAGGTTGCACGAGATGTCCTTGCCGATCTGGTTGTACGACAGGTCTTCGTTGTAGGTCGTCGGAGTGTTGACCTGCAGGATCTCGGAGCACAGGTTCGACATGTTGATCCGGCCCTTGATCGGGTTGGCCTTGTTCACCGTGTCCTCGAACACGATGTAGGGGTAGCCCGATTCGAACTGGATCTCGGCGATCGTCTGGAAGAACTCGCGCGCGTTGATCTTCGTCTTCTTGATGCGCGGGTCGTCGACCATGGCGCGGTAGTTCTCGGTGATCGGCACGTCGCCGAACGGCTTGCCGTAGACGCGCTCGACGTCGTACGGCGAGAAGAGGTACATGTCCTCGTTGTTCTTCGCGAGCTCGAACGTGATGTCGGGCACGACGACGCCGAGGGAGAGCGTCTTGATGCGGATCTTCTCGTCGGCGTTCTCGCGCTTGGTGTCGAGGAACCGCATGATGTCGGGGTGGTGCGCCGACAGGTACACCGCACCGGCGCCCTGGCGTGCGCCGAGCTGGTTGGCGTAGCTGAACGAGTCCTCGAGCAGCTTCATCACGGGGATGATGCCCGACGACTGGTTCTCGATCTGCTTGATCGGCGCACCCGCCTCGCGGATGTTGGAGAGCAGGAGCGCCACGCCGCCGCCGCGCTTCGACAGCTGCAGCGACGAGTTGATGCCGCGGGAGATCGACTCCATGTTGTCTTCGATGCGGAGCAGGAAGCACGAGACGAGCTCGCCGCGCTGCGCCTTGCCCGTGTTGAGGAAGGTCGGGGTCGCGGGCTGGAAGCGGCCGGCGATGATCTCTTCCACGAGGTCGGTCGCGAGCTGCTCGTCGCCCTGGGCGAGGCCGAGCGCGGTCATGACGACCCGGTCTTCGAAGCGCTCGAGGTACCGCTTGCCGTCGAAGGTCTTCAGCGTGTAGCTCGTGTAGTACTTGAACGCGCCGAGGAAGGTCTCGAAGCGGAACTTCTTCGAGTACGCCAGGTCGTTGAGCTTCTGGATGAACTCGAACGAGTACATACCGAGCGTCTCGGGCTCGTAGTACTCCTTCTCGACGAGGTAGTCGAGCCGCTCCTTCAGCGAGTGGAAGAAGACCGTGTTCTGGTTGACGTGCTGCAGGAAGTACTCCCGCGCCGCCTCCCGGTCCTTCTCGAACTGGATCTTCCCGTCGGCGCTGTAGAGGTTCAGCATCGCGTTCAGGGCGTGGTAGTCCATCCCCGAGTTGCCCGAGCGCGGTGCGTCGATGACCGCTACGCCACTGTCGCCTGCGGCGCCTGCTGCTGCGTTGACCAAAATGCGTCCAATCCCTCGTCGACGGCGCGAACGTCGTCTGGTGTTCCGAATACTTCGAAGCGGTAGAGGTGCGGCACATGGCACTTGGCGGCGACGATGTCGCCGGCGAGGCCGTAGGCCGCACCGAAGTTGGTGTTTCCGGCAGCGATAACGCCGCGGATGAGTGCGCGGTTGTGCGGGTCGTTCAGGAACCTGATGACCTGCTTGGGCACGGCGCCCTTGCCGTCCCCACCCCCGTAGGTCGGAACCACGAGGACGTATGGCTCGTCGGCGACGACCGCGGCATCCTTCGCATGGAGCGGGATGCGCGTCGCCGGCCGTCCGAGCTTCTCGACGAAGCGTGCGGTGTTGCCCGACACGCTCGAGAAGTAGATGAGGTTCGTCATGACTGCTCCAGGTCGTGCATCTCGACCCCCCGGTCGATGCGCCCGGGAGCCGTTACGCGAGCCGAGAGGCCAGCTCGTCGATCTTGTCGGGGCGGAAGCCCGACCAGTGACCTTCGTCGGTGATGACGACCGGGGCCTGCAGGTAGCCGAGCTCCTTGACCGCGGCGAGGGCGGACTCGTCCTGCGACAGGTCGAGCACCTCGTACTCGATGCCCTTGCTGTCGAGGGCGCGGTACGTGGCGTTGCACTGGACGCAGGAAGGCTTGGTGTAGACCGTGACCGTCATCTCTGTGACCCCTCTTTCTCAGGCTCCTGGAGGAGCCGTTCCCCCGGTGTTGCTTCGACTCATCGATACTACATCTTGTGTCTGGGCAATTGCACGACCACAAGATGATGTAGTTACATCCGTGTAGTTTTCCACCGCGTTCTCCACCGTTCATCAACAGGTCGATGCCGGTCTGATCGGCGGATTCTCGCGGTTCGCGATCGGGTTCTCCACAGGCCTGCTCATCTGTGCATGATCGGCCTGTGAGTGGATGCCGGGCGTGTCGTCGGCGTGTCGCGCACGCACCACGCCGGCACGAGGCATCCGCACCGCCCTGGCGACGACGCGACGACCACCGCTGGCGACGGCTTCACGCGACATACCGGCTCCCCCGACCCGACATCTGGCCCTCATCGGCCCGCCGACCACAACATCTGGTGGCGTCCGCTGGTAATGCTGCCACCACCCACCGACATTCCCGCGACGGAAGCCACGGCGCGTCGCGGCATCCGTCGCCCCCACTTCGCGGGGAGGCCCTCGCCCGCACGGCGGGGCCCTACCGGCATGCGGCCACGCGGGTTAGCCTGACGACGGACTCGACCGACGCACCGGCGGTGCCACGCGCCGATGCACGACAGACCGACGGCAGACCAGACCGACGCAGCCCACCACCGACGCAGGGCCGGCCCTGCGAGGGAGGACCGCATGTCCCACACCGTGATCTCGCACGACGGCGCCTCGATCGCCTACGACCGCGAGGGCGAGGGCCCGCCCGTCGTCCTGGTCGGCGGCGCGTTCCAGTTCCGCGCGTTCGACCCGGCCACGAAGCAGCTCGCGACCCTCCTCGCCAAGCGCGGCTACACGGTCGTGAACTACGACCGGCGCGGGCGTGGCGAGAGCGCGCACGACGTGCCGATGGGCCTCCACGAGACCCTCGCCGACCTCCGCGCGATCGTCGCCGAGCTGCAGCGCATCCACGAACTCGGCGAGGGCGTCGCCCTCTTCGGCAACTCCTCCGGCGGGGCCATCGCGCTCGCGGCCGCGGCGCACGGGCTGCCCGTCACGGCGATCGTCGCGTTCGAGGTGCCGATCGGTGCCGAGCAGGGGCCCGAGGGCGCGGAGTTCCTCGCCGGCATCCGCGAGCGCGTCGCGGGCGACGACCCCGACGCGGTCGTCGAGTACTTCATGAAGGACATGCCGCCCGAGTGGCTCGAGCAGGCCAAGAGCACCCCGGCCTGGCCCCTGATGGTGCGCATCGGCCCGAGCCTCGAAGCGGATGCCGAGTCCCTCGCCTGGGCGCAGTCCGCGCCGCACGCCGAGCTGCTCGGGCCGATCCAGGCGCCCACGCTCGTGCTCGTCGGCGAGGAGGAGGCGCCGAACGGGATGGCGCCGGCCGCCGACGCGATCGTCGGGGCGATGCGGCACGCCGAGCGCGGCACCGTGCCCGCCGTGCAGCACTCGTGGCAGCCCGAGAGCATGGCCGGCGCGATCGCCGACTTCCTCGACGCGCACGTGGAGCGCTGACGCGCGGAGCGGCGCCGGGAGCCGGCACCGTCCGCCGTCGTCTGGCGCCGGGCTACGCCGCCTGCGCGAGCTCTCCCGCCTCGCGCACCGAGCGAAGGGCGAGCGCCCACGGTACGACCTGGTCGAGCTGCGTCGCGAGCATGCCGGCGTGGTACTCGGCCGGCGTGAAGGTCGTGTAGTTCTCGAAGTCGGTCATGAGCGAGAACGACACCTGCTGGCGCACGTCGGCGACCTGCAGCTCGCCGAGGATGAGGCGGAGGTGCTCGGCCGCTCGCGTGCCGCCCGCCGAGCCGTAGCTCACGAGCCCGGCCGCCTTGTTGTTCCACTCCGCGTAGACGAAGTCGATCGCGTTCTTCAGGGCGCCGGAGGTCGAGTGGTTGTACTCGGGGGTGACGAAGATGTAGCCGTCGAACGAGTCGACCTTCTCGGCCCACGCCTTCGTGTGCGGGTGGGCGTACTGGCCCATCGCCGCGGGCATCGCCTCGTCGAGGTGGGGCAGGGCGAAGTCGGCGAGGTCGACGAGCTCGAACTCGGCGTCGGTGCGCGAGCGGGCCTGCTCGAGCACCCAACGGGCGACCTGCTCGCCGACGCGACCCGGTCGGGTGCTGCCGATGATGATGCCGATCCTGACTGCGGACATGTGCGTCGTCCTCTCGTGGGGAAGTAGTTGACACGTCATCATAACCGAATTAGATGACACGTCAACCAAAACCCGGTAGGATGGCGGCATGCCCACCTCCGAGGTCTCCGAAGTCGACGACGCCGAGTGGGCGCTCTTCGACGGCTTCTCCCTCATGCACGCCGAGCTCGCGCGTGAACTCGACCGACGACTCCAGCGCGACGCGGCCATCTCGCAGGCCGACTACGGGCTGCTCCTCGAGCTGTTCCGCGGCCCCGACGAGGGCCTGCGCCCCGGCACGCTCGGCGACCTCATCGGCTGGGAGAAGAGCCGCGTCTCGCACCAGCTCACCCGCATGGTCGGTCGCGGGCTCGTCGAGCGCGTCGAATGCGACACCGACGCGCGGGGCTCGATGATCGTGCTCACGCGCGATGGCCGCCGAGCGCTGCTCCGGGCCATGCGCGATCACGCCCGTGCCATCCGCGAGCTCTTCCTCGACCGGCTCGAGCCCGACGAGAAGCGCGCGATCGCCGCGGCATCCGCCCGCGTGCGGGCCGGCCTCTCGGCATCCGCCGCAGCACGCTGACGACGAGCGCCGACGCGAGAGGGCGCCGCCCGCCGAAGCGAGCGGCGCCCCCGATCAGGTGAGCGGATGACCTGGCGTCAGCCGGTCGCGCAGAGGTCGCCGTTCATCGTGAACGCGCTCGGCGCCGTGTTGTCACCCCCGTTCACGCGGCCGTTGAAGCCGACCTCGATGCTCGTGCCGGGCTCGATGCGCCCGTTCCACGGCAGGTTCGTCGCGGTCACCGACGAGCCGTCCTGCGACCAGAACGCATCGCGGCCGTTGCGCACCGTCTGCGCGTCGTCGAAGGCGAAGCCGAGCTCCCACCCGTCGATCGGCTCGTCGCCGATGTTCGAGATCGTGAGCGTCGCGTCGAACGCCTTCTTCGAGTTGCCCTCGACGACGTAGTCGACCTCGCACGTCGGCACGTACTCGGCGAGCGTGAGGAACGTGATCGAGTACGCCGGGAAGTCGTAGGTGAACTCGTTCGCTCCGCCGTCCCATGCCCGCTCGACCGGCACCAGGTGCTCCGGCTCGGCCTTCGTGTTCATGTCGCCCGGCGCGCCGACCATCTCGGTGACGCCCACCTCGTCGTCGACGACCATGCCGCCGGTCACCGACACCGCCGTGCGCGCGGTGGCGCCCGTCGGGTTGACGACCTTGAGCACGGTGTCACCGGTCTCCTCGTCGTGCGTGACGACCTGGTAGAGGCCCTTCGCACTCGGCTGGGTGTAGCTGAGCTGCAGCTCGCCGTCGAGGTAGAGCTCGATCGTCGAGCCCTGCACGACCACCTTCACGCGGTAGTCGCGGCCCGTCTCCACGCCCGCGTTCTCGAGCGCGACGACCTCGCCGGCACCGCCGCCGGCCGCCTGCTGGAGCACCGAGCGGGTGTTGTTCCAGCCGCCGAGGTTCCACCAGTAGTAGTCGTTCGCGCCACCGGCCGCGAAGCCGATGAGGAATCCCTCCGACCCGGCGAGCTTGCGCGCGTCGAGCTCGAGCGTGTAGTTCGACCAGTCCTGCGCGTACGCGTCGGGCATGAGCGACCGGGCATCCGTCACGGAGGTGGACGACTGCACGTACTCGCCGCCCTGCACGGCCCAGCTGCCCGCGACGGGCGACCAGTCCGAGCCCGCGTCGAACGACTGCTCGTAGAGCGCCTCGCCCGTCGCGTTCGAGGTGACCCGCACATCGTCGTACGCCGCGCTCGTGGCCCACGTCGACAGGAACACCCCGCCGTCGAGGTCGCTCGCGGCATCTGCCTCGGTGTGGGTCGACGGAACCACCTCGTCGCCGACGTTCGTCATGAACATCCGCTGCGTGTAGTAGTTCACCGAGCCCCACGACTCGTCGTTGTCGAACCACATCATGTCGGGCGCCCACTGAACGTAGTCCTCGTTCGCGAACATCGGCGCGTACGACGCGAGCTCGACGAGGTCGGAGTTGCGCTCCAGGCCCGTCATGTAGGCGGCCTCGGCGAGCGCGTTGCCGAACGTGTTGCCCCGCGAGGCGTACTCGCCGAGGAACACGTGCGGACCCTCGCGGTCGTACGCGTCGTAGCGCTCCGAGTTCTGGAGGAACCACGACGGGTCGTTGTAGTAGTGCTCGTCGACCATGTCGACGCCCTGCGCCCGGTTGAACTCCCACAGCTCGTCGAAGCGCGTGCCGGCGTCGTCCGGACCCGAGTTCGAGATGATCGTGATGTCCGGGTAGACGGCCTCGATCGCGTCGCGGAACCTCGGGAAGTTCGCCTCGAACGTCTTCGTGTTCTCCTCGTTGCCGAGGCCGATGTACCGCAGGTCGAACGGCTCCGGGTGGCCGAGCTCGGCGCGCTTCGCGCCCCACTCGGTCGTCTCGGCGTCGCCGATCGCGAACTCGATGAGGTCCACCGTGTCCTGCACCCATCGGTCGATGCGCGCGTCATCCGTCATCTCGGGGATGCTGCTGCCGCAGCCGTTGGCCCCGACCGACACCACCGGGAGCGGCGTCGCACCGAGGTCCTCGGCCCACTCCATGTACTCGAGGTAGCCGATGCCGTACGACTGGTTGTAGCCCCAGAAGTTCCAGTTGGTCGGGCGCTCCTCGACCGGTCCGATGGTCTCCTTCCACTGGTAGGTCCGCTGGCGGTCCTGCCCGTCGGACTCGAGGTAGGTGTCGAACGTGCCGACGTTGGTGACGCATCCGCCGGGGAAGCGGAGGAAGCTCGGGTCGAGCTCCGCCACCTTCTCGGCGAGGTCCTTCCGGAGCGGGCTCCTGCCGTTGACCGGACCGACCCACGTGTCGACCGGGAACAGCGACACCATGTCGAGCTGCACCGACCCCGCGGCGCCGGTGAGCACGACCAGCCGGCCGGCATCCGTCGTCGCGTTCGCCGTGAGCCGCACCTCGAGCTTGCGCCAGGTGTCGTCGCCGGCGACCGAGACGGTGCCGAGCGCGAACTGCTCGGTGCCGTCCGCGTCCTCGACCGCGACGGTCAGCTCCTGCGCCGTCGCCGACCGCGCCCAGACCGAGAAGTCGTACGACTCCCCCTCCTCGACGTGGATGCCGCGGTTGAAGCCGGCGTTGCGCACGCCGACGCCGGGACCGTCGCCCGTGACGGTGAGCGACGCGCGGTTCGAGTCGTTCAGCCACCGGTCGCGGTCGCTGCCGACCGCGATCGACCCGGTCGCGCCGCGCTCGACCTCGTCCCATGCCGTGAGGGCGGTGAACGACCCGTTGTCGGCGGTCGAGAACTCGAACGACCGGTTCCGGACGAGCTCGGCGTAGATCCCGCCGTCCGCGGCGTAGTTGATGTCCTCGTAGAAGATGCCGTAGAGGTCGTCGCTCATGTCGGTCCGCTCGGCCGCCGTGTCGATGGCGATCGAGTGCTCGGCGATCTCGACGGGCACGATCTCGAGCCGCGCGGCATCCGCCTCGCTGCCGATCACGAGCGCGCCGTCCTCGCCGAGGCCGGCGAACCCGCCGTCCGTCGTGCGCAGCGCGACCTTGCCGCCGCCCACGTCGGTCAGGCGGAACGCCGTGGGCTCGTCGCCCTCGGCGCCAAAGGCGACCATGCCGTCGCGCACGACGAGCGGGCGGTCGCCGCCCTGCTCGGTGAGGGCGATGGGGCGGGCGGATGCCTCGGCGGCGAGCTCCTCGGCCGTGAACCCCAGCTGGGCGAACGGGCGCTCCGAGCCGAAGCGGATCACGCCGTCGTCGCCCTCGGCGAGGTACGACGCGTCGCCGTCGCGGCCGAGCGTGAACGCCGCCTCGGGTACGACGTCGGCGCCCTCGGGCTCGATGAGCGCGAAGTAGTCGAACTGCGCCTCGTGGCTCGGTGCGGCGCCCGCGGCGAGCGCGTAGAGGCCGATGCGGGTGACGTCGAAGCCCACGGTCGCCCGCCCGGCTTCGGCCCACTCGAAGCCGGTCCAGTAGCTCGTGACGATCTCGTCGCCCGTGCGCTGCATGCGCAGGTACTCCTGCGTCGATCCCGGACGGGAGGTGAACGTCGAGCGGTAGACCGCGCCCTCCTCCACGCCGTTCTCGATGACGGTCGGTCCGCCGGGCGCGAAGCTCACGTTGGTGAGGCCCGCGCGAGCGTAGTCGTCGAGGCCGGCCATCGCGATGAGGCCCGCACCCTGGAAGTCGCGCGACACGGCACCGCTCACCGAGGTGAAGGCCGTGAAGTCGCCGACGGGCACGTCGACGAGGAACACGTTGTCGGCCGTGTTGTCGCCCTGGTAGGTGTCACCGCGCTGGGACTGGATCGTCAGCGCACCCGGGTTCTCGGCCAGCGACCAGGCGCTGGGGATCTCGGAGAGGATGCTCCACCGTTCGCCGAGCGCGTCGGCGTCGAACTCGTCGACCCACGCCTCGGCGGGAAGCTCCGGCGCCCCCGGCGTCGCGACCTCGACGGTCGCGTCGGCGGACGTGCCGCGCGTCGAGCTCGCGGTGATCGTCGCGGTGCCGTCGCCGGTCGCGGTGACGAGGCCGTTCGCGTCGACCGTGGCCACGGCGTCGTCGCTCGACGACCACGTGACGCTGCGGTCCTCAGCGGTGACGGGCATGACGGATGCCTCGAGCTGACGCGTGTCGCCCGGAGCGAGGCTCAGCTCTGCGGGCGTGACCGTCACGCCCTCGACGAGCGCGTCGGGCTGGTAGGTCTCGAGGAGCGCCTGGTACTCGGTCGCGGTGACGGGGATGACGGTGCCGTGGCGCGGGCTCTCGGGGAGCTCGGCATCGGGCACCGCGGTCCACGCGGCGCTCGCGAGGTCGTCGGTCTCGAAGAGCATGTAGCCCTGGCCGCCGTGGTACGACGGCTGGTCCTGCAGCAGGTACCAGGTGTCATCCGTGTTGCTGCGGAAGATCGACGGCCCCTCGCCGCCGGTGAACTCGCCGCCCCACGGGTTGGGCTCGCCGAAGCCGACGCGCTCGGCCATGAGCTCCCAGCCGTCGCCCTCGGTGACGCCCTGCGTCAGGCGCAGGTCGGTCGAGCGCTCCTGGCGCATGCCCATGTACGACTCGTCCTTCGTGAGCCGGTAGTAGGTGTCGCCGACCTGCGCGACCGTGGAGTCGATCATGCCCCGGCCCGCGCCCTGCGGCTCGTCGATCCAGACCTGCGCCTCGGAGAAGGTCACGAAGTCGCGGGTCGTGGCGTACATCATCCGCTGGTAGCTCGTGGCGATGTCGCGCTGGTCCGCGGGCAGCTCCGGCGGGTACAGCGCGGACGCCCAGTAGACGACGTACTCGCCGGCCGCGGCATCCCAGAACGCCTCGGGCGCCCAGGTGTTGCCCGCGTTCTCGGGGGCGACGACGACCTCGCGCTGCTCGGACCAGGTGACGAGGTCGGTCGACTCCCACACCATGATCGAGCGGCTGCCGGTCTCCTGTGCGTCGCCGAAGTTGCCGCCGCCGAAGATCTTCAGGTCGGTCGCGATGAGGAAGAAGCGGTCGCCCTCGGGGCTGCGGATGATGAACGGGTCGCGGAGGCCCTGCTCGCCGAGCGTGGAGGCCAGCACGGACTGGCCGTCGTTGAGGCCCATCCATTCCTCGGGGTCGTTGCCGACGCTCGCGGCGAAGTAGATCTCCTCGCCGTCGTCGGTCGACTCGCCCACGAAGTGCGGGAAGAAGTACGCGGAGTACGGCTCGAGCTCCGGCAGGGGCAGCACGGTCGCCGCGTAGTCGTGCGTGGCCGTCTCGCCGTCGAGGGTCGCGGTCGCGGTGAGCGTGACCGCGACCGGGTCGTCGCCCGTGGCCGGGCGCGTCACGACGCCGTCGGTCGTGATCACCGCCGGGTCGCTCGTGGCCCAGTCGAGCTCGGCGCCGCCCTCGCCCGCCTCCGGCAGGGCCAGGTT
>NZ_SDPL01000030.1 GCF_004135055.1 Agromyces binzhouensis
GCCTCCTCGAGCGTCGCGCGGGCCGCACCGGACGCGAGCAGCGCGTCGATCGCTGCCTCGTCGAACCCGGCCTCGCGCAGCACCTCGCGCGTGTGCTCGCCGACGCGCGGCGCACCGCGGTCGATGCGCGGCGGGGTCGCCGAGAAGCGGTACGGGAAGCCCGGGGTCTTCACGAGCCCCTCGGTCGGGTGCTCGTACTCGACGAACGTGCTGTTGTGCACGATCTGCGGGTCGTCGACGAGGCCTGCGTAGTCGTTCACGGGCCCGATCCACATGCCGGCGCCACCGAGCACCTCTATCCAGTACGCGGCCGTGTTCTCGCGCAGCTTCGCGGCGGTCTTCGCGTGGATCTCGTCGCGGCGCGTCCACCCCTCGACCTCGCTCGACCAGCCCTCGAACGCCGGCTCCTCGATGAGGCGACCGAGCTCGTGCAGGTCGGCGAACGCGAGGGCGACGTAGCCGTCGCTCGTCTCGAACACGCCGTACGGCGCGCGGATGTAGACGTGCGCGTGCGGCTCGGCCGAACGCTGCTGGGCCTTGCGGCCGACCGTGAACACCGAGAGCTCCTGCATCTGCAGGGTCGTGAGCGCGTCGAGCATGTTGACCGTCACGAGCTGGCCCTCGCCGGTGCGCTCGCGGTGGAGCAGCGCGGCGAGCACGCCCTCGAACGCGGTCGACGCGGTGATCGCGTCGGCGAGGTACTGGCCGGCGGGCGAGGGCTCGTCGCCGTCGCGGCCGGCGGAGTACATGGCGCCCGACATGGCCTGCAGCAGCAGGTCCTGGCCGGGGCGGTCGCGGTAGGGGCCGTCCTCGCCGTAGCCCGAGATCGACACGTAGACGATCGACGGGTTGACCGCCCTGAGCGAGTCGTAGTCGACGCCGAGACGTGCGGCGACGCCCGGGCGATAGTTCTGCAGGAACACGTCGGCCCCGGCGACGAGCTCGCGGAGCGCCGCCCTGCCCGCGTCGGACTTGAGGTCGAGCGCCACCGAGCGCTTGTTCCGGTTCAGAGAGAGGAACGACACGTTGATCTCGTTGCCCGCCGCGCCGCCCGCGGCCGCGTGGCGCTGCCACTCGCCCGAGGTCGGCTCGACCTTGATGACGTCGGCGCCGAGGTCGCCGAGGCGCTGCGCCGCGAACGGCCCGGCCATGGCGATCGAGCAGTCGAGCACGCGGTACCCGTCGAGCACGCCGCGGGTCTGGATCACTGGCGTCTGGGTCACGCGGATTCCTCGTTCTGGTGTGCGGCCTCGGCATCGGCCGGGCCGTGGACGGGGACCTCGGCGCCGCCGACGGCGGCGCTCCGCAGCATTGCGTCGATGAGCTCGACGGAGCGCGCGGCGACGTCGGCGTCCGAGTTGTTCTCGGTGCTCGCGCCGGTGATGAGGTCGATGAAGCGGTTGGGCGGCACGATGCACTCGTAGGCGCCCGCGCCGGGCTCGATGTCGAGGTCCCACTGCTGTCCGTCGTACCGGTGCAGTGAGACGCGCTCGCGCTCGGTGTCGAGGAGCAGCACGCCCTCGGTGCCGAAGATGCGGAGGTCGACCTGGTACGGGTTGCCGTCGGGCAGGGTGGCTGCGCCCGAGAGCGAGCCGAGGGCGCCGCCGTCGAAGGTGATCACGGCCGCGTCGAACAGGTCGACCGCCGCGCCCCCGTTCGAGACCTTGGCCATGACGGATGCCGCGCGCAGCTCGCTCAGCCAGAACAGCAGGGCGCTCGAGTGCGTGACCTGCCCGTGCGCGTACCCGCCGCCACGCGCGGGCGACTGCCACGTGCGGGGGTCGGGGCCGCTCGTCTTCGAGTCCCACAGCGAGCGGATGTGGTTCGTGTCGCCCGCGAAGAGCCCGCGCGTCGGCGAGGCCATATGGCAGAGCACGTACTGGATCTCGCCGAGGTGGCCTGCCTCGACGAGGCGCTTCGCCTCGACCGTGAAGGGTTTGTAGTTCCACCCGTACGGTGCGAGGAAGTGCACGCCGGCCTCGCGCACCCGGTCGGCGAGGTCCCAGCCCTGCTCGGTCGTGAGCGTCACCGGCTTCTCGACCAGGACGTGCAGTCCGCGCTCGATGGCAGCGACCGCCTGCGGGTGGTGCAGGTCGTGCGGAGTCGTGATCACCACGGCGTCGAGGTCCTGGTCGAGGAGCTCGTCGCAGTCGTTCGTCGCCATGCCGAAGCCGAACTGCTCGCGCACGTCGTCGAGCTCGGGTCCGATGCCGCACACGCCGACGAGGTCGACGTCGTCGCGGCCGGCGAAGATCGGGAAGTGGTTGCTCGTCGCCCACCAGCCGGCGCCCACGGCGCCGAGGCGCACCCGCCCCGTCATCGGACGAGGCTCCAGCGACGGCGGCCCGCGGCATCCGTCTGCTCGGTCACGACGCCGCGCGCGGCGAGGCGCTCGAGGTTGCCGGTCACGGGGAACACCGCGTAGTCGAGCGCCCCGGCCGGCCACGGGCCGAGGTCGGCTCCGGCTGCGCGGACGAGTTCGAGCGTGGTCCTCGGCTCGCCGGCGGCGGCCAGCCGCGCGGTGATCACGTCGTCGATGCGCTCGGTGTACGCCTCGCTCTCGTCGAGGAACACCCGGACCCCCGCGCCCTCGTAGACCGGGTAGTGCGCGGTGAGCAGCAGGTCGGCGTCGAGGTCGCGGAACGCCGTCATGCTCGTGACGTACGGGTCCACGTCGCGGTAGGTCGGCGGAAAGGCCGGAGCCCCGTCGGCGTACGGCACGGTCGTGCCGAGCGTCGCGTCGCCGATCATGAGCGCACGGTTGGCCGGGTCGTGCACCGCGACGTGGCCGGGGCTGTGCCCGGGCACGTGCAGCACCCGGACGCTCCGACCGCCGAGGTCGAACTCCTCGCCACCGGCGAGCCGCCGGTCGACGGGGACGAGGTCGGAGACGCTCCGCAGGTACGCGGTCGTCTCGGGCGGATCGTCGAAGCCGTCGGTCTCGCGGAACTCGCCGTAGCGCACGTCGATCAGCCGCTGCACGTCCTCGACGAGCTCGGCATCGAGGTCGTGCGCGAGGATCTCGACCGACGGGATCGCGGCCTTCAGCGCGCCGTTGCCGCCCGTGTGGTCGAAGTCGCAGTGCGTGTTGACTGCCCAGCGCAGCGTCTCGCGAGGGATGCCGGCCTGGTCGAGGTAGGGCAGCAGCGTCTCGGTGATGCTCTCTCGGATGCCGGTGTCGACGAGCAGCGCGGCGTCGTCACCCACGAGCAGGTAGAGCGCGACGAAGCGCTCACCGAGCGGCGCCTGCACCCGGTGCAGGCCCTTCCTGATCTCCATCGGAACCTCTCCGTCCGTCTCAGCGCTCGACGCCGTCGAGCACGACGCGCAGCCCCGCGCGCACCGGTCGCATGTGCGGACCGGCGGGGTTCGCCCAGCCGTCCCCGCGCCGGGCGCCCTCGATCGCGACCTCGTCGATGCGGATGCCGGCTCCCGGCTCGTCGCTCAGGACGATGCCGCCGTCGGCGAACTCGTGGTCGACCAGCACGCCGTCGGCGAAGTCGATCGCCTGGACCTCGGTGGTCAGGTGGTTCGGCACGGCCGTCATGACGTGCGCGACCGCCGGGTTCGCGTTGTAGCCGACCGGGCTGATCGGCAGGTCGCGAGCGGCCGCCGCGAGCGCGAGGCGGTGAATGTGGCTGACGCCCCAGATCGCGCCCGCCTGGACGACGTCGGGCGCGCCGGCCTCGAACAGCGGCCGGAACTGGTCGACGCCGGTGAGGTTCTCGCCCGTGGCGACGGCCGCGCGGATCGCGGTGCTGAGGCGGGCGTGGCCGACGGCGTCCCAGCGTCGCAGCGGCTCCTCGACCCAGAGCAGGTCGACGTGCTCCTCGAGCGCGCTCACGTAGCGAACGGCCTGCTTGACCTGCCAGGACTCGTTCGCGTCGAGCATGAGCCCGGGCCGCGAGGTGTTCGCGGCCAGCGCGTCGGCGATGATGCCGAGCCGGCGCAGGTCGGTGTCCACGTCGAGGCCGCCCTTGAGCTTCCCGGCGACGAAACCGCGATCGGCGAACTCCGCATAGAACGCGGCGAGCTCGTCGTCCCCGAGCGCGATGTCGAGGCCCGACGCGTAGCCCGGCACGAACCGGTCCCGACCCCCGAGCAGTCGCCAGAGCGGCTCGCCCGCCGCCTTCGCCTTGATGTCCCAGAGGGCGGCGTCGATGGTCGCCACCCCGCCGTAGGTGGCGCCCGCGTGGCCGGACTTGAACACCTGCGCGAGCATGCGGTCGAACAGCGCGGCGACGCCGCGCGGGTCCTCGCCGTCGATCGCCGGGAACAGGCGGGCGAGGTCGGCGTGCGACCCGATGCCCACGCCCTCGATGCCGGCATCGGTCTCGACGATGAGGATCGGAACCTCGGTGACGGCCTCGACGATGTGCCCGTTCACGTCGCCGATCGTGCGCCGCCAGTGCTGCTGGGCGGTGAGGGTGCGGTAGCCGGTGATCTTCATGGGGTCCACCTACTCCTTGGTCCCGCCGGCGGTCATTCCCTCGACGAGGAAGCGCTGCGCGAAG
The DNA here is from genome assembly GCF_004135055.1 of Agromyces binzhouensis. GTDB lineage: Bacteria > Actinomycetota > Actinomycetes > Actinomycetales > Microbacteriaceae > Agromyces > Agromyces binzhouensis. The sequence continues at coordinate 4,515 of NZ_SDPL01000030.1, forward strand.
AGGAAGATCAAGAGGATCGGGGCGACCGAGAGCAGGGTCGCCAGGGCCAGGGTCGGCAGCTGGATGACGATGCTCGACGCCGTGGTGGGGTTGAAGGCCGGGACGTTCGAGAGCAGGTTCGCAAGGCCCACCTGGACGGGGATCTTCTGGCCGCCCACGACGAGGAACGGGAGGAAGTAGTTGTTCCAGTTCGCCACGAAGCTGAAGAATCCGACGAGGGCGATCACCGGCGTCGCGAGCGGCATCGCGACCTGCGAGAACACGCGGAGCTCTCCGGCGCCGTCGATGCGCGCCGCATTCAGCAGGTCGCGCGAGACCGCGGTCGAGAAGTAGATATAGGTCAGGTACACCCCGAACGGGAAGAACGAGAACGGCAGGATGACCGCCAGCGGACTGCCGATCAGGCGGACGGCGCTGAGCTCGAGGAAGATCGGCAGCACGAGCGCCGTGTTCGGGATCAGCATGACGACGAGCGTCGTCACGAGGAGCAGCCTGCGGCCCTTGAACTCGATGAGCGCGAGGGCGTACCCCGCCGGGATGCTGACGATCAGGGTGATCGCGAGCGCGGCGAACGAGTAGAACGCTGAGTTGCCGAGCCAGACGGCGAACACGCCGCTCCCGAACGCGAACAGTTCGTTCCAGTTGGCGACGAGCTGCTCGAATGAGCCGAAGGCGAAGGGGCCGCTGAGCAGCAGCTCGGAGTTGGTCTTCGTGGGTGCGAGCAGCAGCCAGATGATCGGCAGGATGAAGAAGGCGGCGAAGGCGAGCAGCACGACGGCGACGAGCGCACGGCCGATCCACTGCCCTGGGGTGAGTGCGCGCCGCCTGCGGCGCACGGAGAGGTCAGTCACGTTCGAACAGCTTTCCGCGGAAGATGAAGATGGTGGAGAGGCCGAGCGCCACGACCAGGAGCATGACCGAGATCGCGGCGGAGCCCGAGAAGTCGCCCTGTCGGAAGGCGTAGAGGTAGGCCAGCTGGTTGAGCGAGTAGTCCTCGGGGACGACGTTCTTCGTCGCCTGCGCGAGGACCTTGGGCTCGACGAACAGTTGGGTGCCCGCGGCCAGCGACATGATGCCCATGTAGCTGATCCACTTGGTGAGCATCGGCAGCTGGATGTGCCAAGCGACCTGCAGGGCGCCGGCGCCGTCGATGCGTGCGGCCTCCATGATGTCGGCGCTGATGTTGTTGAGCGCGCCGTACATGATGACGATCCATCCGCCGGCGCCGGCCCAGAAGGCGATGACCGTGAAGACCACGGGGAGGTTGCCGACGGCGACCACGTTGACGAGCGACTCGTAGCCCATCGAGCGCAGCAGCGCGGAGACGGGGCTGACCGATGGGTCGAGCACGAACAGCCAGAGCAGCACGCTCGAGGCGCCCGCGATGGCGCCCGGGATGTAGAAGAGGAAGCGCGCGGTATCGCCGAGCCAGCGGACCCGGATGCTGTGCACCACGATCGCGAGGATCACGACGAGCACGATCAGGCTGACGAGCCAGAAGACGACGTACATCGCGACGTGGCCGACGGCGGGGAGGAACCGGTAGTCGTTGAAGACCCGGACGAAGTTGTCGAAGCCGACGAACACGCCGTTGCGGGTGAAGGAGAGGAAGAGCGCGTAGAGCGTGGGCAGCAGGCCGAACGCCACGAGGAGGAGCGTGTAGCCGCTGACGAAGACGTACCCGAAGCGCGACTGGCCTGCGTTCGACCGGCTCGCGCGCCGGCGCTCCGGCCGGCGCCGGCCCGAGGGGACGACGCCGGCAGGAGCCGGAGGTGCGGTGACGGTCACGTCACTCGACCGTGTAGCCGTTGACGGTGGCCTCGTTCTCGAGCTCCGTCTGCCAGGCGGGGAGGAGGGAGACGACCGTCTCGCCCTCGGCCATTCCGGGGATGACGACCTTGGCCCATGCGGTCTCGGGGCTCCACGGGGTCACGTTCCAGCCGCTCCAGATCTGCCCCGCGGCATCCGACATGACGGTCTTGAAGTCGTCGTTGACGAAGTAACCGGCCTCGGCCTGCTTGTCCAGCCACTTCTCGGCGGCCGACGTGTAGGCGGGGTACCCCGAGGAGGCCTCGACCTGGAACTCGTCGGCGCTGGTCACGAACTCGAGGAAGGTCGCGACCGCGTCGAGGTTCTCGGAGTGGCGCGAGGCGTACCAGATGCCGCCGCCGACGTTGCCGGCTGCGACGTCGCCGCCCTCCCACTTCAGCGGAGGCGCGACGCCGATCTCGCCCGCGGGCGTCGCGAGGCCGCCCTGGAAGATCGCGCCGGTGTACCAGACCGGACCGGGGACGCCCACGAGCTTGTCGGCGTAGTTCGCGGCGAACTCGGCGCTGAAGAAGCTGTCCTGCACGAGCGTGCCGTTCTCCAGCATCCCGTCGATGATCGCCGAGATGTCCTGGGCGTTCTCGGCCGACGTGTCGGAGTGGAACACGCCGGGCTCGGGCGACTGGAAGACCGGCGACTCGGAACCGCCGTAGTAGACGTAGGTCATGAAGCTGTCGCCCATGCTCCCGAGGATGTAGCCCGGGTGCTCGGCGGCGAGCTTGTCGCCGAGTTCCGCGTACTCCTCCCACGTCGTGGGGACCTCGTAGCCGAACTCGTCGAGCAGCTTCTGGTTGTAGTAGAAGACCGTCTGGGCGAGGTCGTTGCGGAGGCCGTAGACGGTGCCGTCGATGGTCGCGTAGTCGAGCGAGCCCTCGGCGAAGCCGTCGAGGAAGTCCTGGTCGATGAGGCCCTCGTTGAGCGGCGCCGCGAAGCCGGGGTCGCCGTTCGGGGTGTCCTTGGACGCCCAGATGGCGTCGTTCTGCTGCGTCGAGAAGACGACGTCGGGCCAGCCGTCGCCGGCTTGGTCCATGAGCGAGATCTTGCTCTGGAACGAACCGCTGCCGCCGGCGTTGCCGTCGTAGGTCTCGAGCACGACCTCGATGTCGGGGTACGCCTCCTGGAATGCGGTCACGGCGGGCTCGCGCGAGGCGTCGACCCAGACCGTGATGGGGCTGTCGGCGACCTGCTCCGCCGCGGAGAAGCCGTAGGTGTCGTCACCCCCTGCTTCGGCACCCGTCGAGCATGCGCTGAGTACGAGGAGTCCGGTGGCCGCGACGGCCCCGGTGGTGATCAGCCGAGTGGCTCGGCGTCGGAAGGACGAGTGCTGTGACATGTCGCGCATTCCTGTTCTGGTCGGCGTCTCTGACGACTGGGCACGCCCGGGGTGGGCTTGAAGTGATTACATCATACGTCTTACAAAGACGCAAGGAAAGATCATAGGTGTGACCACTTTTCGCGGTTATGCTGTGGTCATGTCCTTCGAGACCCGCGCCGACGCGGAGCGATCCGCCGCCTATCCGACGATCGCCGCGCGCCCGAGGACGCCACGCCTCGGCGTGACGGTCGTCGCCGACCTCGTCGACGCCATCGTCCGCGGCGACCTCGCGCCGGGCACCTCCCTGCCGCCCGAGGCGGTGCTCTGCGAGCAGTTCGGCGTGAGCCGCACGGTCATCCGCGAATCCGTGAAGCGACTCGAGGAGAAGGGTCTCGTCACGGTCGCCCAGGGTCGCGGCACGCAGGTGCTCGGCGCCCAGTCGTGGAACATGGTCGACGCGACCGTGCTCTCGGCGCTCGTCGCGAACGACGCGACGCTCGGCATCCTCGACGACCTCAGCGTCGTGCGGGCGTCGCTCGAGGGCGTCATCGCACGCGACGCCGCCGCCCGCAGGTCCGACGAGGAACTCGAGCGGCTCCGCGAAGCGCTCCAGCTCATGCGCGACACGATCGAGGACGAGCCCGCATTCAACGCGGCGGATGTCGTGTTCCACGCGACCGTCGGAGAGATGAGCGCCAACCGGCTCGCCGTCAACCTCGTCAGCATCCTCTTCGGCCAGGCGCGCGAGAGCGCCCGCTTCCACCTCCACAGCCGCCTCGAGACCACCCTCGAGGAGCACGAGCACGTGTTCGCCGCCATCGAGGCCGGCGACCCCGATGCCGCGGAGCAGGCCATGCGCTCCCACATCGCCGACGCCTGGGAGCGCCGGCGTCCGCCGAGCCCCAAGCGCTAAGGCGCGACCGTCGGCCACGTCGAGGGCACCTCGCGATCAGGCGCGCGCGTCCTCCAGGTGCGGCGCGCCCCTGCCCAGCACCTTCACCACGAGGTTGTGGCGGCGCAGGGTGCGGATGGTGCGGGCGACCTCCTCGGGCGACCGGCCGAGTGCGAGCTCGTTGACGACGACCAGCACGTCGCCGGCCTGCAGCGTGGCGAACAGGCGCCCGAGGCGCTGCTCCCATGTCTCGGGCATGTCGGGCGTCGGGTAGCGGAAGTCGAGGATCTGGACGCCGAACCGCGTGAGCGCGACGCGCTGCTCGAGGATCGGCGGCATGTCGTCGCGCGGCACCACGAGGCCGACGAGCCGGGAGCCCTCGGGACGCGCCTTCCACCAGTCGTGGTTCTGCTGCAGCTCGACGAAGCACTCGGGGCAGCCGATCGCGTGGTGCCCGGGCGTGTGCATGCCGCCGGAGGCATCCGTCGTCGCATCCACCTGCTGCTCGCCCATCTCGATCACCCTCGTCGTCATCGTCAACGTTCGGTTCCATTCTCGCCGACGCACGCTCCATCGGCGTACGCCGAGCTCCGATCGCCGCGCCGAACGCCGGACCGAGCCGTTTCGGACGCCGCACGTCCCCCACGACTACGTGCCGTGCGTGGTTCGGCGTGCCGCCGCCTCGCAGGAGTGTGGATCCCGACGGCCGCGCCCATCCGGGCTGAGAACGCCGTCCCGGAGTGTGAGGAAGGTCCATCATGCACGCCACGAACCAGAAGTCCCGTCGTGGCCCGATCCGCGTCGCGATCGCTGTCGCGGCCGTCGCCGCCGCGACGGCGATCTCGGTCGCGATCCCGGCCGCGGCCGATGTCGCGCGCGCGCCGTCCGAACCGAAGCCGACCATCGTGCTCGTCCACGGGGCGTTCGCCGACTCGTCGGGTTGGAACGACGTGACCGAGCGGCTGCAGAAGCGCGGATACACGGTGCTCGCCGCGTCCAACCCGCTGCGCGGTCTGATGGCGGATGCCGCGTACGTCCGCTCGATCCTCGAGAGCATCGAGGGCCCGATCGTGCTCGTCGGCCACTCGTACGGCGGCGCGGTCATCACGAACGCGGCGACCGGCCTCGAGCACGTCGAGGCGCTCGTCTACGTCGCGGCCTACGCGCTCGACGAGGGCGAGCGGCTGGTCGACGCCAACGCGCTGGGCGGCGGGCACACCGACCTCGCCGACCACATCGTGATCCGGCCGTACCCCGGCGCGCCCGAGGGCGACGCGGACGGCTACATCGACCCGGCGTACTTCCACGAGCTGTTCGCCGCCGACCTGCCCAGGAAGCAGACCGCGGTGATGGCCGCCTCGCAGCGCCCTGCGGCGCTGCAGGCGCTGTTCACCCCGTCGGGCGAGCCCGCGTGGGAGAGCATTCCGAGCTGGTACGTCGTCGCCTCGCAGGACCACACCATCCCTCCGGAGGCGGAGCGGGTCATGGCCGAGCGCGCCGGCGCGACGACGATCGAGCTCGACAGCTCGCACGTCGCGATGATGAGCCATCCGGGCGCGGTCGCCGACGTCATCCTCGACGCAGCGGGATGACCCGGCCGGCCGGCCGATGCCGAGCCTCGGCATCGGTCGGGCCGCCGGCGAGCGCCTGGTCCAGCGGGTCCTACAGTCCCTCGGCGATCTCCTTGATCGCGGCCAGGCGGCGGTCCCACTCGGCGCCGATGGCCTCGAGCCGGCGTGCGGTCTCGCCGAGCTGCGACCCGAGCACGCGGTAGCGCACCTCGCGGCCGACGCGGATCGGTTCGACGAGGCCGACCTCCTGGAGCACCGCGAGGTGCTTCGCGATCGCCTGCCGCGTGACGGGCAGGCGCCCGGCGAGGGCGGACGCGGATGCGTCGCCCTCGCCGAGTGCCGCCAGGATGCTCCACCGGGTCTCGTCTCCGAGTGCGGCGAACACCGGGACCAGCGTCCCCGTGGTCATGCGGCGCCCTCGAGCAGCGCGACGAGCTTGTCGAGCTCGCCGACCCAGCCCTTGGCGTGCTCGGCCATGTTCTTCGCGGGGTCGGAGGTGCGGTCGAACCCGGTCTCGACGACCGTGAGCTCGGTGCCGCCGCTCGCCGCACCCTCCGCGCCTCCTCCATCCGGCACGGGCTGGAGCGTGAAGGTGAACACCGTCGAGGTGGCCTCCTCGACCCGGTCGGGCAGGTGCCCGAGCGCGTCGTCGTTGCCCCAGCGGTACGTGACCGAGCGCGGGGCGTCGATCGCCTCGACCCGGATCGGCACGGCACCGTAGCCCTCGAAGGTCATCGTGCCCTCGGCGCCGACGCCGGCGCCGTCGAGCACCGTCCGCCCGAACCAGCGCGAGATGTGCTCGGGCTCGGTGACGGCGGCCCAGACCTTCTCGACGGGAGCGGCGATGCGGATGGTGCGTCGCACGGAGTACGTGCCCTCGTCGACGATGGAGGGCTGGTTGTCGGTCATGCTCACCATGATGGTTCCTCTCGTCAAACTGCAACTCTAGAGTTGCACAACGTGAGCACAGGCGCAACCCTTCGGTTGCATTTGATCGATGGGTGCCGCGAGCGCCCGATCGGCGTATGGTCGCGCCATGAGCGCAGGACCGCAGCCCGCAGGGTGGTTCGCCCGGATCCCGTTGTGGCTCCGCATCGCCGCACCCGTGATCGTCGTCGCGGTGGTCGCGATCATCGTGGCGGTCGCCATCGCCGCACCCCCGACGCCCGCCACCGCGGAATCCGCGTGCCGCGCTGCGGCGACCGATCGCCTCGAGGGCCGCGGACACACTGCGGTCGAGCTCGCCGACTCGCTCGAGGTCGCGGAGGCGGATGGCGCGCAGCGCGTCTCCGGCACCGTCACGTTCGTCGATGACTCCGGGGCCACCCACCACGCCCGCGTGCGGTGCGTGGTCCGCACCGAGGGCGACGCGATGAGGGTGACGAGCGTGCGGTTCTTCGACTGATCCGAACCCCGGCGCGCCTCCATCCCATCCGGATGCGGCCCCGCTCCGAATCCCCTGCACGGGCGCGGACCCGACGCCCGACGCTACGAGGGAGTACGACATGAAGAACGCACCACGCATCATCGTCGCCACGGCGGCGACCATCGCCCTGGCACTCGGCGGCGCGACCGCCGCGTACGCCGGCCACGACGCCAACCCGTCGGAGAAGGTCGCGAGCTACAGCTACAGCCTGGACGCCGTGCAGCCCGCCGACGTGCCCGAGAGCCGTGCGAGCGGCACGACCCGGGTCAAGGCGCTGCCCAACGGCAAGCTGCAGGTCACGGTGGAGGCGTGGGGGCTCTCCCCGAACCTCCCCCACGCCATGCACCTCCACGGTGTTCCCGGCGACGCGACCGACATGGCCTGCCCCGGACCCGCGGCCGCCGGTCCCGACGGCGTCGTCACCGTCCTCGACGGCGCGCCGTTCTACGGCGGCATCCTGACCTCGCTCACCTCGACGGGCGACGTCTCGCCCGCGAGCGCCCTGGCGCTCGACCGGTTCGCGATGGCGGACGCGAACGGCTACCTGTACTACCAGCGCACGTTCACCGACGTTCCGGGCTACACCGACGCGGGCACCGTCCAGGTGGTCGTGCACGGCATCGACTTCGACCGCAACGGGTCGTACGCCTTCAACCCGGCCGACCCGTTCTCGAGCCGCTCGTCCTCGCTCGGCGCGGGCATCCCGCTCGAGGCGACGGTGCCGGTGCTCTGCGGCGGGGTCGCGAACTGATCGATCCGGCATGAGGGCCACGGATGCCGCGGGGAGGGGGATCCCCGCGGCATCCGTCTGCGCACGGCGCCCCGCCCGGCCGTGATCCCGTGCACGCCGCGGACCGCAAGGCCTACCCGCCTCGCCGCATCCTTGCCAGACTGCACCCGAGCCCACCGGGCCGAGCCCGTCGGGCGGAGCCCCAACAGGCAGGGAGGCCGCCGATGCCGCGTCGCGTCACCAACCGGAACTTCACGCGGGCGGAGTCCGCGCACCACTTCGCGGCGCAGGCGAGGCGGACGCCGGTGAACCGCTTCCACCACGAGCGCGAGCCGCTCATGGAGTCGTCGGCGGTCCGGCCGGACCCCGACGTGCTGCATTCGTACGCCGTCGTCGACGTGACCCGGCGCGCGACGGTGTCGCTCGCGCCGTCGGACGAGTACCAGGCCGACGCGCTCATCGACGAGGCCCACTACGTGCTCGCCGTCGTCGGACCCGGCGAATCGGTGACGGTGGCGAATGCGGACCTCACCCGCGGCACGCACCTGTACGTGCTCGGGCGCACCGGCGTCGAGGGCGGGCTCCCGCGCGCCCGCGAGCTGCAGGACGCCCGCCGGATCGACGCCGCGACGTCGTACCCGTACCGCGCGCGGTCCTACGACGACGCCTCGCGACGATCGGTCGCCGCGGGCCTCGTGCGACGCGCCGGCGACGTCGACCTGACGACGGCGTTCGGCACCAGGCGCGACACGGATCGCGACGCCCACCTCGTCGGCACCGCCTTCGGCTGGGGCAGCCTCCCCGCCGAGCACGGCCTCTACTTCGAGGCGACCGCGACGAGCAGCGGATGCGACATCTGGACGTTCGAGCCGCCACCCGTCGATCCCGACGGCGGCTCCTACTCGATCCTGAAGTTCGACGACGGGGGCCACCTCGATCCCGTCCGGTCGGGCTTCGCCGGCCGGGACCTCATCAGGAACGGCGACGGCAGCATCAGCATCCGGTTCGGCGACGCCTCGTGCGCCGCCAGCCCGAACGTGATCCCGGCCGCCCCGGGCGAGCGTTTCCGGTACGCGATGCGGATCCGGCGACCCCGGAGGCTCGACCAGGCGCTCGCGTACGTCGCCGCGCTGCGCGCGCAGCGGCTGGAGACCGTCATCACCTGAGCGTTGCGCCGGGCACCTGGGAACGTGCGCCGACCGTCGCGAACGCGGCTCGACCGACGGCTCACCCGGCGGGCCACGGCGGATGCCGCGTGCACGGGACTCCCGGGCTGAGGACGTAGTCTCATCTCACCGTCCCTTCCTCGAGAGGAGTCGCCCTGCCATGAGCAGCGCCACCGCCCTGGATGTCTTCGACCGTCGCGAGTCCGAGGTGCGCGGCTACGTCCGCGCCTTCCCGACCGTGTTCGACCGGGCGTCGGGCTCGACGCTCGTCGACGCCGACGGCCGCGAGTACCTCGACTTCTTCGCCGGTGCCGGCGTGCTGAACTACGGGCACAACAACCCCGCGTTCACGAGCGCGCTCATCGAGTACCTCGAGCACGGCGGCATCATCCACGGCCTCGACATGGCCACCTCGGCCAAGAAGGCGTTCATCGAGGCGTTCGAGCGACTCGTGCTCGCACCGCGCGGACTCGACCACAAGCTCCAGTTCACCGGCCCGACCGGAGCCAACGCCGTCGAGGCGGCGCTGAAGGTCGCCCGCCAGGCGACCGGCCGGTCGAACGTCGTCGCGTTCACGAACGCCTTCCACGGACTGAGCCTCGGCGGCCTCGCCACGACGGGCAACAGCCACTACCGCGCCGCGGCGGGCGTCGGCCTCGACGACGTGTCGCGGCTGCCGTTCGACGGCTACCTCGGCCCCGACGTCGACACGCTCGACCTCTTCGGGCGCATGCTCGACGACCCGGGCTCGGGCCTCGACCTGCCCGCCGCGGTCATCGTGGAGGCCGTGCAGGGCGAGGGCGGCATCAACGTCGCGAGCCCCGAGTGGCTCCGACGCCTTCGCGCGATCACCGAGGCCCGCGGCATCCTGCTCATCCTCGACGAGATCCAGGCCGGCGTCGGCCGCACCGGCGCGTTCTTCGCGTTCGAGGAGTCGGGCATCGTGCCCGACATCGTGACGGTGTCGAAGTCGATCTCCGGCTCGGGGCTGCCGATGTCGCTGGTGCTGCTGCGCCCCGAGGTCGACGTCTGGAAGCCCGGCGCGCACACGGGCACCTTCCGCGGCAACAACCTCGCGTTCGTGTCGGCGCGCGTCGCACTCGAGACGTACTGGGCCGACTCGGCGTTCATGGACGGCGTCGCTGCGAAGTCCGCGCTGCTGCGGGAGGAGCTCGAGGCCATCGCCGCCGAGCATGTCGACCTCGGCTTCGTCGTGCGCGGCCGCGGCCTCTTCCAGGGCATCGCATGCGACGCCGACCGCACGCTCGCAGGGCGCGTGTCGAAGGCCGCCTTCGAGCGCGGCCTCGTCATCGAGACCTCCGGCGCCCACGACGAGGTGCTGAAGTTCCTGCCCGCGCTCACGATCACCGAGGACGAACTGCGTCGCGGCCTCGCGATCGTGCGCGAGAGCCTCGCGGCGGTGCGCGCGGGCTGACCGCGAGGGCGTTGCCCGCCGCCCGCGGCATCGGCCGACCGGCCG
>NZ_SDPL01000300.1 GCF_004135055.1 Agromyces binzhouensis
ACCGTGAGCGCGTCGACCCAGGCCCCCGCGGATGCCGCGGCCAGCGCCCGCTCGAGCGTCTCGCGCAACTCGTCGCGGTGCGCGACGCGGTCGGCGTTCGTCAGGAATCGCGCGTCCCCGGCGAGGCCCGGCAGCCCGACGACGCCCGCGAGCGCGGCGAACTGGCGGTCGTTGCCGACTGCGATGACGAGCTCGCGGTCGGCCGCGCGGAACACGGCGTACGGTGCGATGCTCGGGTGCTGGTTGCCGAGCCGGCGTGGCGGCGTGCCCGTCGCGAGGGTCGACGACGCCTGGTTGGTGAGGGCGGAGAGCAGGCTCTGCAGGAGGTTCACCTCGACGAGGCGCCCCTGCCCCGTCCGGTCGCGCTCGCGGAGCGCGAGCAGGATCCCGGCGACGGCGTTCTGCCCGGTGAGCACGTCGACGAGCGCGACGCCGACCTTCGACGGGTCGCCGTCGGGGTCGCCCGTGATGCTCATCAGCCCGCCCACGGCCTGCACGAGCAGGTCGTACCCGGCGAGCGCCGCACCCTCGCCCGCGCCGAAGCCCGTGATGGAGCAGTAGACCACGCCGGGGTTCAGCTCGCGCACGTCCTCGTAGGCGAGGCCGAACCGGGCCATGACCCCGGGCCGGAAGTTCTCGACGACCACGTCGGCGGACGCCGCGAGCCGGCGCGCCTCGGCGAGCCCCGCGGCATCCGCCAGGTCGAGGGCCACCGAGCGCTTGTTCCGGTTCACGCCCCCGAAGTACGTGGCGCGGCCCGTCGCGTCGACGGGCGGACTCCAGTGGCGGGTGTCGTCGCCCGCGGGCGACTCGACCTTGATCACGTCGGCGCCGAAGTCGGCGAGCACCATCGTGGCGTAGGGTCCGGCGAGCACGCGCGAGAAGTCGGCGACGCGGATGCCGCGCAGCGCGCCGGTCGGGGCCTGGTCCGCGTCTGCCATCCGCCCTCCTCGGCGTTCGGACCCGTCCCGCGCGGGTCCCCCGGTCACCATACCCACGGGCCCGTGGACCCCCGTTGTACAGCACGTCCATCCGTTCTCGGCGATGCGCCATCGCGTCGATCGCCTTCCTCGTCGATCCGCCTAGGCTTGGAGGCGGCGTGCACCGTCGTCGCCGTCCGGGCTGACGAGTGCACCATCACCCAGAGGAGTCCCATGACGAACTACGCCGTCGTCAACCCGGCCACCGGAGAGACGGTCAAGACGTATCCGACCATCACCGACGCCGAGCTCGAGGCCGCGATCGCGAGCGCCGACGAGGCGCACCGCACGTGGGCCAAGTCGACCACGGTCGAGGAGCGCGCCGCCCTGATCCGCCGCGTCGGCGAACTGCACGTCGAGCGCCGCCAGGAGCTCGCCGAGATCATCGTGCGCGAGATGGGCAAGCCCATCGAGCAGGCCCTCGCCGAGGCCGACTTCGCCGGTGCGATCTACGAGTACTACGCCGACAACGCGTCCGAGTTCCTGAAGGACGAGCCCGTCGCCCTGCTCGACGGCGAGGGATCGGCGATCATCCGTCGCAGCTCGCTCGGCCCGCTCCTCGGCGTCATGCCGTGGAACTTCCCGTACTACCAGGTCGCGCGCTTCGCCGGCCCGAACGTGATCATCGGCAACACGATCATCCTGAAGCACGCCGAGCAGTGCCCCGAGTCGGCCGCCGCGATCGAGCAGATCTTCCGCGACGCGGGCGCGCCCGAGGGCGTCTACGTCAACGTGTACGCGTCGCACGACCAGATCGCGACCGTCATCGCCGACCCGCGCGTGCAGGGCGTCTCGCTCACCGGCTCGGAGCGCGCCGGTGCGGCCGTCGCGGAGCTCGCGGGCAAGCACCTGAAGAAGGTCGTGCTCGAGCTCGGCGGCTCCGACCCCTTCATCCTGCTCTCGACCGACGACCTCGACGCGGCCGTGCAGAACGCGGTCGACGCGCGCCTCGACAACAACGGCCAGTCGTGCAACGCGGCCAAGCGCTTCATCGTCATCGACGAGCTGTACGAGCCGTTCCTCGAGAAGTTCACGGCGAAGATCGCCGAGGTCGAGGCGACCGACCCGACCTCGTCGGACTCGGCCCTCGGCCCGCTGTCGTCGCTCAAGGCCGCCGAGGGCCTCGACGAGCAGGTCAAGCGCGCGGTCGAGCACGGCGCCACGCTCGTGCACGGCGGTTCGCGCGACGGCGCGTTCTTCCAGACCACGGTGCTGACGGATGTCACGCCCGAGAACCCCGCCTCGAAGGAGGAGTTCTTCGGTCCGGTCGCGCAGGTCTACCGCGCCGCCGACGAGGCGGAGGCCGTGCGCCTCGCCAACGACATCCCGTTCGGCCTGGGCTCGTACGTGTACACCACCGACCAGGAGCAGGCGATGCGCGTCGCCGACTCGATCGAGGCCGGCATGGTGTTCGTGAACCTCGTGCTCGCCGACGGTGCCGAGCTGCCCTTCGGCGGCGTCAAGCGCTCCGGCTCGGGCCGCGAGCTCGGCCGCTTCGGCGCCGACGAGTTCGTCAACAAGAAGATGATCCGCATCGGCTGAGCTGCCGTCGCGTCGTCGAAGCGCCCCGGGCATCCGATCCGGGGCGCTTCGCCGTCCCGGCGCATCGCGGTCGGGTGCGCCTCGGCGTCGCGGCGGGGTGCTCAGTCGCGTTCGGCGACCCCGAACTGCTCCAGCACCTCGTCGGGTGCGCCGATCGCGTGGACCTCGACGCCCGCCGCCTCCGCGGCCGCGGCGGTCGCGCCGAGCAACTGCTCCGCGACGCCGGCGACCACCGTGACGTCGCCGAAGTCGAGGCGCACCACCCGCGCGTCGGTGTGCTCCAGCACCCGCCCGACGTCGTGCACGATCTGCTCGGCAGCGACGAAGTCGAGCTCGCCGCGGAGGTCGAACGTGACCGTCCCGGCCGCGGCGTCGACGTCGACCTCGGCGACCGGCGAGACGGGCTCGGCGACGTGGTCGAACATGTGCAGTCCGAAGCGGTCCGAGAGCGCCTCGAGCATGGCCACCCCGCGGACGCTGTTGCCCGCCTCGTCGAGCGGCGGTGCGTAGACGCCGACGCCGAACTCGCCGGGACGCACCGCGACGATGCCGCCGCCGACGCCCGACTTCGCCGGCATCCCGACGCGGAACGCCCAATCGCCCGACCGGTCGTACATGCCGCAGGTCGCCATCACCGACAGCGTGTTCCGGGCCGCCCGTTCGCCGACGACGCGGTCGCGCGTGATCGGGTTCACGCCGCCGTTGGCGAGCGTGGCACCCATGACGGCGAGGTCGGCCGTGGTCACGCGCAGCGCGCACTGCCGGAAGTACGGATCCGTCGCCGCGTCGACGTCGTCGGTCGCGAGCGATCCCGCGGCGAGCGCGAGTCCGGCGAGCGCCCGGTTGCGGTGGCCGGTCGCGGCCTCGGATCGGTACACCTCGTCGTCGAGGTCGAGTTCGCGCCCGGCGAAGCGGGAGAGCGCGTCGCGGATCCTCCGGAACCGGTCGTCGGCGTCGTCGGCGGGGACGAGCGAGGTCGTCACGATCGCGCCGGCGTTGATGAACGGGTTCTCGGGCCGCCCGCGCTCGTCGAGGCTGATCGCGTTGAACGGCTCGCCGCTCGGCTCCACGCCGACGTGCTCGTGCACCGCCTCGGCGCCGAGCTCCTCGCATGCGAAGGCGTACACGAACGGCTTCGACGCCGACTGGATCGTGAACGGGGCGTCGGCGTCGCCCGCCCCGTAGGCCCGGCCGAGCACGCTCGCGATGGAGACGCCGAAGGCCTCCGGGTCCGCGTCGGCGAGCTCCGGGATGTAGTCGGCGACGCTGCCCTCGGCGATCCTCGCGGCGACCTCCCGGAGCGCGTCGCCGAGGACGCGGTCGACCGCGGCGCCCAGCAGGCGCGACCGGTCCTCGGCGCTCAC
>NZ_SDPL01000301.1 GCF_004135055.1 Agromyces binzhouensis
GCTGGTCAGCGGCGGGCTGGTCAGCGGCGGGCTGGTCAGCGGCAGCCTGATCGACCGCCGGCTGCTCGGCCGGCGTGGTCTCCTCGGTCGCGGACACGGCGGTCTCGTCGACCGGGGCGTTCCCGGCGGCGTCGTCGACGTTCGTCGAGGCCTCGGCCGCGGACCGCGGCACGACCTGCGCCCGACGGCCCGGGCGACGCGCCCCGAAGATCCCGCCGAGGCGACGAGGCTCATCGCCCCCGGGTTCGGTCGGCGGTGTTGCGTTGTCTTCCACCATCTCTGGTGCACTCCTACACCGGGGCCGACGGCCGCGCCATCGTTCCCGTACTCCTCAGAGCGGTTCAGCGCCGTTCGCGCCGTACCGCCAATCCTTCACTGCTGCGCCCGGCGGGTGCCGGTGACGCCAAATCTCGCGGTTCCTCCGCGGATGGGATGCGGTGCATCCTCGAAGCCCTCGTTGGCGTCGCACCGGGCGCGGCCCGGGCGACTGCAACGATTATCGCACGCTCACCCAGCGGACCGTCGAATCGGCGTGCCAGAATCGTGGGCATGCCCGACTCCCCCCGCGCATCCCGGCCGATCGGCGTGGCCGTCTTCCTCCTCATCGCGGGGGCTCTGGGACTGCTCGCGGCGTTCGAGCTGTCGCTCGAGAAGGTGCTCACGCTCGCCGATCCGAGCCACATCCCGAACTGCAACGTGGGCGTGCTCGTCGGGTGCAGCACGAACCTCGCGTCGTGGCAGGGCAGCCTCTTCGGTTTCCCCAATCCGTTCATCGGCCTCATGGCCTGGCCGGTCGTCATCACGATCGCGATGGCGCTGCTCGCGGGCGCGCGGTTCGCGCGATGGTTCTGGATCGGGCTGAACGTCGGCGTCACGGGCGCCGTCGTCTTCGTCGGCTGGCTGATCTACCAGAGCATCTACGTGCTCGACGTGCTGTGCCCCTGGTGCATGCTCACCTGGGCCGTGACGATCCCGACGTTCCTCGTCGTCACCCTGCGGAACCTCCGCGACGGCGTGTTCGGCGATTCGCCCGGGCTCAGGCGGTTCGGGTCCTCCGCCCTGGGGTGGGTCGTCGTCATCACCGCCGCGTGCTACGCGATCGTGATCGTCCTGGCGCAGGCGCAGATGAACGCGATCCCGCGGGTCGTCATCGACCTGCAGAACCTCTTCTGACCGGATCGCGGTGCCGCCGCGGCGCGTCGGCTCCCGGACGACGGCGGGGCCGCGGCATCCGCTGATCGGATGCCGCGGCCCCGCGCCGCACGTGGGTCAGGCGAACCAGAGCGACAGCTCGCGCTCGGCGGACTCGACCGAGTCGGAACCGTGGACGAGGTTCTGCTGGACCTTCAGGCCCCAGTCGCGGCCGAAGTCGCCGCGGATCGTCCCGGGCAGCGCGGTCGTCGGGTCGGTCGCCCCCGCGAGCACGCGGAACCCCTCGATCACGCGGTTGCCGGCGACGCGCATCGCGACGACGGGACCCGACTCCATGAACTCCATGAGCGGCTCGTAGAACGGCTTGCCCTCGTGCTCGGCGTAGTGCCGGGCGAGCAGGTCGCGGTCGGCCTGCACCATGCGGATGTCGACGAGCGAGTAGCCCTTCGCCTCGATGCGGCGCAGGATCTCGCCGGTGAGGTTGCGGGCGACGCCGTCCGGCTTGACGAGGACGAGGGTCTCTTCGATGGCGGTGGTCATTCGGGTTCCTTTCCAGGTTCGGCGTCCGCGGCGGCGGCCGCCTCGCGGGCACGATCGATGCGCGCGCCGACGATCATGCAGTACGCCCACATGCCGCCGAACAGCGCGCCGACGACGAGCATCGCCGGGTTGAGGAGCCCCGAGGCGAGGAGCAGCACCTGCAGGGCCCAGCCCAGCACGTACGCCCACTCGTACCGGAGCAGGGGGATGATGACGACCAGGCCGAGGATGACCACGCCGCCCGCGGCGAGCGGCGCCCAGGTCGGCAGGCCGAACGCGCCGCCGCCCTCGCGCGAGAGGCCCCAGATCACGAGGGCCGCGAGGAAGACGACGACGATCTCGAACGTGAGCACGATCGACGCGAGGCTCTCCCGCACGGAGCGTGCGCGGCGGACCGGACGGCGCGGCGCGCCGGCTCCGGTCGGGTCGTCGATGGGATCCGGCGCCTGGGCGGTCATCGATCGCTCCAGCCGCGGTCGTCCGCGATCGCGAGCACGTCGCCCACGAGCGTGATCGACCCGGTGACCACCACGCCGCGCTTCTCGCCGCGGCCCGCCCAGTCGCGGGCGTCGTCGAGCGCGTCCTCGAGCCGCTCGGCGACGTCGACCCGCTCGGGGCCGATGACACCTGCGACGAGGGCCGCGAGCTCGTCGGCGGGAACGGCGCGATCGGACTCGGAGCGGGTCACGATGAAGTGCGCGCCGGTCGGTTCGAGGGCGCGCACGATGCCCGCGGCGTCCTTGTCGCCGAGGACGCCGAGCACGATCACGAGCTCGTCGAAGTCGAACACCTCGCCGAGCGCCGCCACGAGCGCCGCGGCGCCGTGCGGGTTGTGGGCGGCGTCCACGAGGATCGTCGGGTCGGTCGAGACGAGCTGCAGTCGGCCCGGCGAGGTCACGGCGCCGAGGCCGGCCTCGAGCACGTCGTCGGCCAGTCGGACGGCGCGTCCGAGGAACGCCTCGACGGCGGCGATCGCGACGGCGGCGTTCTCGGCCTGGTGACGACCGTGCAAGGGAAGGGCGAGCTCGCGGTACTCCCCCGCGAGCCCCCGGACCGACACGAGCTGCCCGCCCACGGCCACGCGCGAGTCGAGCACGGCGAACGCTCCGCCCTCGACCGCGAGGCTCGCGTCGTTCCGCTCGGCGACCTCGCTCAGCACGGTCAGCGCGGCAGGGTCCTGGAACGCGGTGACGACCTCGGCGCCCGGCTTGATGATGCCGGCCTTGGTCCGGGCGATCTCGGCGATGGTCCGGCCGAGCCGCTGCTCGTGGTCGATCGCGATGGGCGTGATCACGGCGACCTGGCCGTCGGCGACGTTCGTGGAGTCCCACTCGCCGCCCATGCCGACCTCGAGCACGACGACGTCGACGGGCGCGTCGGCGAACGCCGCGAAGGCGAGGGCGGTGAGCGCCTCGAAGAACGTGAGCGCCTCCTCGCCGCGCGCGGCGAGCTCGGCGTCGACGATCGCGACGACGGGGGCGATCTCCTCCCAGGTCCGTGCGACGGCCTCGTCGGCGATCGGCTCGCCGTCGATCCGGATCCGTTCGGTGAACCGTACGAGGTGCGGGCTCGTGAGCAGGCCGGTCCGGAGCCCCTGCGCGCGGAGGATCGACTCGATCATCCGGCTCGTCGATGTCTTGCCGTTCGTGCCGGTCAGGTGGATGACGGGTGCGGCGCGGTGCGGATCGCCGAGGAGCTCGACCGCGCGCCGGGTCGCCCCGAGGCGAGGCTGCGGCGCCGACTCGCCGACGCGCGCGAGGAGGTCGGCGTACACGGCGTCGGCCGCGTCGCGCTCCTCGGGCGTGGACTCGGGGATCGCGTCGGTCATCGGACGGCCTCCGCGAGCTTCGCGACCGAGACGAGCAGCCTCGACCCGTCGCCGACCTTGTGCGCTCCGTCGCCGTCGACCTCGCCGACCGTGACGAGCACCTCGGGCGCGAGCGTCTCCCGCCCGATGAGGTCGCGGTGCGCCTCGGCGGCCGCCGCACCGGCGGCGTCGAGCGTGAGGTCGAGGCGGATGCGGTCGCCGACCTCGAGCCCCGCGGCCTTCCGCGACTCCTGCACGGCCCGCACGATGTCGCGCGCGAGCCCCTCGGCCTCGAGCTCGGGCGTGGTGCGCACGTCGAGGATCGCGAAGCCGCCGTCGGCGAGGAGGCCGAGCGCGTTGCCGCCGTCGGCACCGCCGCTCGCCT
>NZ_SDPL01000302.1 GCF_004135055.1 Agromyces binzhouensis
GGCGCCGACGCGCTCGCCGTCGCGAGCCGGCTCGCGGCGGCGGCCGGCGCGCCGCTCGAGGTCGTCATGGTCCTGCCGTCCGAGGCGGGCAATTCCAGCGTCCCGGCCGACGCGGGCTACGAGCGGTACCTCCGCGCGCAGTCCCGCGAGTGGCTCGAGCAGGCGTCCGAGCACCTGGGGGCGGATGTCGCCTCGAAGCTGCACCTGCGCTACGCCGAGTCGTTCGCCGAGGGCCTGATCGACGCCGCGCACGAGTTCGACGCGCGACTCATCGTCATCGGCACGGCCCGCGGCGGCCTCCTCGGCCGGTCGCGCATCGGGTCCGTCGCGAACGAGCTGCTGCACTCCTCCGACGTGCCGGTGCTGCTCGCGCCGTCCGGCTCGCGCGAACTGCCCGCCTCGCAGGGGATCACGCGCATCACCGCGGCGGT
The DNA here is from genome assembly GCF_004135055.1 of Agromyces binzhouensis. GTDB lineage: Bacteria > Actinomycetota > Actinomycetes > Actinomycetales > Microbacteriaceae > Agromyces > Agromyces binzhouensis. The sequence continues at coordinate 432 of NZ_SDPL01000302.1, forward strand.
CGGCACGCGCCCGGGGGCCGACGCGCTCCTCGAGTCGGCGATCCGACTCGCACGTGCGACGGGCGCGCCGCTGCGCCTGCTCTCGCTCGTGCCCATCGACCTTCCCGCCGGCCTCGACGCCGACCTCGCCGCGCTGACCAGCTCGGTGCACGCCGAGGAGGTGCTCGACGAGGCCCGCCAGGCCCTGCCGGAGGGCATCGAGGCGACCGTCGAGACCGCGACGGGCGAGACCATCGAGGACGCCGTGCGCGCCCTCGACTGGCACCAGGGCGAGCTCGTGCTCGTCGGCTCGAGCCGCCTCGCGGCTCCGCGCCACCTCTTCCTGGGTTCGACCGCGGCGAAGATGCTGCGCGAGCTCCCGGCGCCCATGATCGTGGTGCCCCGCACCACCCTCACCTGAAAGACGCTGCAATGTCGCAACACTCCTCCAGTCCTGCCCCGCTGACCGAGGCGACCCGCGCGGTCGACTCGAACGAGCACGGCATCACCAAGAAGGGCCTCTCGGCCGGATCGGTCGGCCTGATCGGCGCGATCGTCATCGGAATCTCGTGCATCGCGCCCGCGTACACGCTGACCGCCGCGCTCGGGCCGACCGTGTCCGAGGTGGGCACGCAGGTCCCCGCGATCATCCTGCTCGGGTTCATCCCGATGCTGCTCGTGGCCTTCGGCTACCGTGAGCTCAACCGCCGCATGCCCGACTCGGGCACCTCGTTCACGTGGGCGACGCGGGCCTTCGGCCCGTGGATCGGGTGGATGGCCGGCTGGGGCCTCGTTGCGGCGACGATCCTCGTGCTCTCCAACCTCGCGGGCATCGCGGTCGACTTCCTGTTCCTCGCGATCTCGCAGATCGTGGGCAACCCCGAGATCGCCGGGATCGCCGCGAACCCGTTCGTCAACGTGGTCGTGTGCCTGCTGTTCATGCTCGGCGCGACGATGATCTCGTACCGCGACATGCGCACCACGCAGAAGCTGCAGTACTGGCTCGTCGGGTTCCAGGTGATCGTGCTCGTGGTCTTCTCGGGCGCCGCCCTGATCGAGGTCGCGAACGGCAACGCGTTCGACGCGACGCCCATCGAGCTCAGCTGGTTCAACCCGTTCGCGGTGAGCGACTTCAGCGCGCTCGCGGCAGGGCTGTCGCTGTCGATCTTCATCTTCTGGGGCTGGGACGTCACGCTCACGATGAACGAGGAGACCAAGGGCTCCGAGCGGACGCCCGGTCGTGCGGCGACGCTCTCGGTGCTCATCATCGTCTCGCTGTACCTGCTCATCTCGGTCTCGCTCATCTCGTTCGCGGGCGTCGGCGACGGCGAGTACGGCCTCGGCAACCCCGACATCCAGGACAACGTGTTCTTCGCGCTCGCCGGCCCGGTGCTCGGCCCGCTCGCGATCCTCGTGTCGCTCGCGGTGCTCACCTCGAGCGCGTCGAGCCTGCAGTCGACGTTCGTGTCGCCCGCGCGCACGCTGCTCGCCATGGGCCACTACGGCGCCCTGCCCGAGAAGTTCGCGCGCGTGAGCCCCCGCTTCTTCACGCCCGGGTACGCGACGATCGTCTCTGCGGTCGTGGCATCCGTCTTCTACGCGGTCATGCGGTTCGTGAGCGAGAACGTCCTGTGGGACACGATCACGGCGCTCGGCATGATGATCTGCTTCTACTACGGCATCACGGCGTTCGCGGCGGTGTGGTTCTTCCGGAAGACCTGGTTCCGCTCGGTGCGCGAGTTCTTCTTCACCCTGCTGTTCCCGCTCGTGGGCGGCGTCATCCTGTCGGTGCTCTTCGTGACGACGCTCGTCGACAGCATGGACCCGGACTACGGCAGCGGGTCGAACATCGGCGGCGTCGGCCTCGTGTTCATCCTCGGCATGGTCGTGCTGCTCACGGGCGTCGTGATCATGATCTGGCAGGCGATCAAGCGCCCGGCGTTCTTCCGCGGAGAGGTGCTCTCGCGGGCGTCCGCCGACTGAGCTCGTGCGGGCCGGCGTCTCCTCACCGTGCCGGCCCGCACGTGAACGCGAACCGCCCCGCCGGCGACACCCGGCGGGGCGGTTCGGCGTACGGCCTCGGCTACCCGAGCATCGGCGCGACCGGCTCGACCTCGTACACCGTGCTGCCGGCCACGACCGTGCGGATGACGCGTGCCTCGAGGAGCGCGTCGTCCCCGAGCTCGAACGGGTCGCGATCGATGACCGCGAAGTCCGCCGCGAGTCCGGGTGCGATCCGGCCGCGCGCGTCCTCCTCGCGGCACGAGAACGCGGCGTCGCGCGTCGCATGACGCACCGCGTCGGCGAGCGGGACGGCGTACTCCGGGTGGTTCGCGGGGAACGAGGGGTCGAGCGCAGAGCGCCGGGTCGCCGCCACGTACAGGTTGGGCAGCGCCTCGTGCGGCGCCGTCGGCGCGTCCGTCGAGAACGCCAGGACGGCGCCCGCGTCGGTGATCTCGGTCCACGGGAAGCCGCGGTCGGCGCGCTCGTCGCCGAGCATCGCGGCCCAGTTCGCCCAGATCGCGGGATCGGCGTGCACTGGCTGCATCGACGCGACGACGCCGAGGCGCGCGAGCCGCGCGACATCCGCCCGGTCGACGTACTCGAGGTGCTCGATGCGATGCCGCCGGTCGCGCTCGCCGTTGACCTCGTGCGCGTGCTCCAGCGCGTCGAGGGCGATGCCGCTCGCGGCGTCGCCGATGGCGTGCATCGCGACCTGCAGGCCCGCGGCATCCGCGGCCGCGACCACGGGCTCGAGCGCGTCGAGGGGCCAGATCGGCTCGGCGTTCGAGCCGTCGACGTACGGATGCCGCATCGCGGCCGTGCACGCATCGATCACGCCGTCGAGGACGAGCTTGATCCCCGCGATGCGGAGCCACGGCGCGTCGACCTGGCTCGCGAGCTCGACGGCCCGCGCGACCTGGGCGAGGTTGGCGTCGGCATCGCCGGTGTTCGCCACGAACCAGTGGGCGACGACGCGGACGGGCAGCGTGCCGCCGCGACGGTCGGCGGCGCGACGGAACGCGGCGAGCCCGAGCTCGTCGAAGGCCATGTCGACGACGCCCGTGACGCCCGTCGCGAGGTACGCGGCGATCGTGCGCTCGACGGCGGCGTCGCGGTCGGCGTCGGTCGCCTGCTCGGCGAGGTGCTCCCAGGCGTACTGCTGCGCGGCGGTCTCGTAGAGCATGCCGTTCGGCTCGCCTGTGCCGTCGCGCCCGATGCGCCCGCCGATCGGGTCGGGCGTGTCGCGCGTGATGCCGAGCTCCGCGAGCGCCGCCGAGTTCACCCAGCAGGAGTGGTAGTCGTTCGCGTCGAGGTAGACGGGCACGTCGGGCAGCGCCGCGTCGAGCATCGCCGCCGTGGGCGCGCCACCCGGTACGGAGTCGAACAGCCAGCCGCGGCCGAGCACGCGGGGCGCGTCGGGGTCGGCGGCGTGGGCCGCGACGAGGCGCGACCGGATCTCGTC
>NZ_SDPL01000303.1 GCF_004135055.1 Agromyces binzhouensis
CCGGGCGCGCTGACGGCCAGCGCGACCGGCGTGCCGATCTGCGCAGCGGCCGCGAGCAGGCCCGCGGCGCTCGTGGCGAGCGCGCCGTCCGGTGCGGTCTCGAGCAGGACGAGGATGGAGTCTGCAGGGTGGTCGGTCATGTTCGTCCTCTCAGACCAGCCGGTTCTCGATGAGGAACTCCGCGATCCTCGTGCCGCCGTCGCCGTCGTCCGTGATCTTGGTCCCCGCCGTGCGCGGGGGCTTCTCGGCGACGGCGGTCATGATCGACCAGCCGACGGAGAGATCCTCCGGCTCGACGTCCAGGTCGGCGGCGCCCAGCGTCTCGAACGGCTTCTTCTTCGCCGCCATGATGCCCTTGAAGTTGGGGAACCGGGCGTCGGGCAGCGCCTCGGTGATCGAGACGACCGCCGGAAGCGGCGCGTTCACCCGCATGGTGCCGCCCTCCACGGCGCGCACCCCGGACACCGAGCCGTCGGCGATCTCCACCGAGGACAGCGCCGTGGCGTTCGGCACGCCGAGCAGCTCGGCGAGCATCGCGGGGATGACGCCGCCGCTGCCGTCGGTCGAGAGGTTGCCGGTGATGACGAGGTCGAACCCGGAACGCCGGATCGCGGCGGCCAGGGTGCGGGCGGTCAGTCCCAGGTCCGCGGCGGCCAGCGCCGGGTCGGCGATGTGCACGGCCGACGCGGCTCCCATCGCCAGGCCCTTCCGGATCGTCGTCGCAGCGCTCTCGGGCCCCATCGACATGACCACCACCTCGGTGCCGTCGTGGGCGTCGGCGTGGGCGAGCGCCACCTCGAGCGCCCGCTCGCCGATCTCGTCGAGCACCACCTCGCCGGCGGCGCGATCGGCGAGTCCCGTCTCGAGGTCGAGCTTGCGCTCCCCCCAGGTGTCGGGGACCTCCTTCACGAGGACGATGATCTTCATCAGGCTCCTGTCCCTTCCCCGGACCCTCCATGGGCTCGGTCCCGCCGCACGACCGCCTCCGCCTGGTGCAGGAGCGGCGCATCCACCATCTGCCCCCGGAAGGCGAACACGCCGTCGCGCTCGCGCACGGCGGCCTCGGCGAGCAGCGCGCGCGCCCACTCCAGGCGCTCGCCACTGGGAGCGTACGCCGCCCTGACGACCTCGACCTGGCCCGGATGCACGCACGCCGTGGCGGCGAAGCCGAGCGCGGCCGCGTCCTCGGCCTCGGCACGGAGGCCATCCGCGTCGGCGAGGTCGAGGTGCACCGCGTCGATCGCCGCCACGCCGTGCGCGCCGGCCGCGAGCAGCACCTGGGACCTGGCGTGTCGCGCGACGTCGCGGTATCGACCGTCGGGGTGGCGGCTCGAGGCGCCGCCGAGCGAGGCGACGAGGTCCTCCGCACCCCACATGAGCGCGGAGACGATCGGCACCGACGCGATCTCGGGCGCGGCGAGCACGCCGCGTGCGGTCTCGCACAGCGCGATCACGTCGAAGTCCTCGAGCGCCACGAGGTCGACCGTGCCCTCGCACTTGGCGAGCATGACCGTGCGATAGGAGGTCCGTCGCAACGCGGCGACGTCGTCGGCGAAGTGCGGCGTGGATGCCGGGTTCACCCTCACGATGACCCGTGCGGGATCGACCGGGTTCGCCACCAGCGACTCGCGCGCCGCCGACTTCCCGGCCTCGGCCACGGCGTCCTCGAGGTCGAGGATCACCGCGTCGGCGCGCTCCGCAGCCTTGGCGTACCGGTCGGGCCGGTCGGCCGGGCAGAACAGCAGGGCCGGTCCGAACGGGAAGGGCGGGTGCGTCATCCGCTCACCTCGCCGTCGCGGTCCGCCTGCTGCTCGCCGGCGTCGCGGGTCCAGACGAGCATCGTGCGCGACGCCGTCGCGACCACGGCGCCGTCCTGGTTCCGCGCGGTGTGCGCGAGTACCACGATGCCCTCTCCGGGACGCGAGGACGAGAGCCGCTTCGACTCGACGACGCTCTCGCCGTACAGGGTGTCGCCCACGAACACCGGATTCGGGAACGCGACCGCCCCGAACCCGAGGTTGGCGACGAGCGTGCCCTGCGTGAGCTGCCCCACCGACTGGCCGACGAGGGTCGACAGCGTGAAGAGCGAGTTCACGAGGACGCGGCCGAACGGCTGGCGCGCCGACCACGCGGCGTCGAGGTGCAGCGGCTGCGGGTTCATGGTCAGCGTCGTGAACAGGACGTTGTCGGCCTCCGTCACCGTGCGACCGGGACGGTGCAGGTAGCGCACGCCCTCCTCGAACTCCTCGAACCAGAGTCCGCGCTGGACGACCTCGCGCATCTCGGCATCCGTCATGACGCTCCCTCCTCCCTCGGCGGTCGCGCCGCCTACGCGGCCAGCCCGAGCTCGCGCGCGATGACCATGAGCTGCACCTCGTTCGTGCCCTCGCCGATCTCCAGGATCTTCGAGTCACGGTAGTGCCTGGCCACGGTCGTCTCGTTCATGAAGCCCATGCCGCCGAAGATCTGGGTCGCGTCGCGGGCGTTGAGCATCGCCGCGTCGCTCGAGACGAGCTTCGCGATCGCCGCCTCCTTCTTGAACGGCAGCCCTGCGTCGGCGCGCCGCGCCGCGTCGTGCCAGGCGAGGCGGGCGGTGTGCACGCGGGCCTGCATGCCGGCGATGGTGAACGCGATGTACTGGTGGCTCGCGATCGGCACGCCGAAGACGTTGCGGGTCTTCGCGTAGGCCAGGGCCTCGTCGAGGCAGCCCTGCGCCGCGCCCGTCGCGAGCGCGGCGATCGCGATGCGGCCCTCGTCGAGCGCCTGCAGGAAGTTCGCGAAGCCTCGCCCGCGCTCGCCGAGCAGGTTCGCGGCCGGCACCCGGACGTCGTCGAAGGTCAGCGGATGGGTGTCCGAGGCGCGCCATCCGGACTTGTCGTAGCCGGGCCCGACGGTGAACCCGGGGGTGCCGTTCGGCACGATGATCGTGGAGAGCTCCTTCGCGGTGGAGCCGTCGGGACGCGTGCGCTCCCCTGTCACGGCGGTGACGGTGACGAACGAGGTGATCGGCGTGCCCGAGTTGGTGATGAACTGCTTGGATCCGTTCACGACCCACTCGTCGCCGTCGAGGACGGCCGTCGTGCGGGTCGCGCCGGCGTCGGAACCGGCCTCGGGCTCGGTCAGGCCGAAGCCGGCGAGGGCGCGACCGGCCACGAGGTCCGGCAGGAACTCCGCCTTCTGCTCGTCGGTGCCGTGGCGGAAGATCGGCATGGCACCGAGGCCGACGCCGGCCTCGAGGGTGATCGCGACCGACTGGTCGACGCGGGCGAGCGCCTCGATCGCGAGGCACAGCGCCATGTAGTCGCCGCCCTGCCCTCCAACCTCCTCGGGGAACGGCAGGCCGAAGAGCCCGAGCTCGCCCATCTGCGCGACGACGTCCATCGAGAGCTCGTGCGTGCGATCGGCCTCGTACGCCTGCGGGGCCACGACGGTGTCGGCGAACTCGCAGACCATGTCGTACAGCTGCTGTTCCTCGTCGGTCAGGTCGTGCATGGTGCTCCTCATTCCTGGTGGGATGCGTTCGGGACGGCGGCGTCGTGTGCGCCGCCCCGGGGTCGTTCGTCGGATGCCGCGGAGTCGGCCCCGTCATCGTCGGCGCCGGGTTCGACGCGCGCGACGACCTGGTCGCGCGAGACCTGGTCGCCGACGGCGACGCGGATGCGCGCGAGTCCGGCGACGGTCGCGGTGACGCGATGCTCCATCTTCATGGCCTCGATCGCGAGCACGGCCTGTCCGGCCGCGACGCGGTCGCCATCCGCGACGAGCAGCGTCGTGACGCTGCCGGGCATGGGCGCGCGCAGCTCGGGATCGGCGCTCCCGCCGCGCTCGAGCAGGGAGAGGCGCGCGTCGAGCGCGGCCCGTC
>NZ_SDPL01000304.1 GCF_004135055.1 Agromyces binzhouensis
ACCGTGACGTGACCGCGCTCGGCCGCCACGATCAACTCCGCGCGCTGCGGCTCGGCGGGGCGACGAGCCTGCTCAGCTTGGCACCGCTCACCGCCCTGGAGAACCTGACTGATCTGAGCGTGGAGCAAGCACACAAACTCGACGATCCGACCTCGCTCGGCGCGTTCACGCGACTCGCCGCGCTCGAGTTCGGCAACGGATACCCCGGATCAGGCAAGAGCGTCATCCTTCCCGACCTCGGATGGGTCAGACCCCTCACACGTCTTCGGACACTGGGGCTCCCCGGCATCCGCCTGCTCGACGCCGATCTCTCTCCCCTCCTCGGCCTGCCCGAGCTCGAACACCTCCGACTGCCGCTGCGGCGGCAATACCGAAAGCAGGTGTTCGACCTCGCTGACAGCAGCGACGTCTTCGCCGATATCGCAGCGCAATACGAAGCCCTCGACAGCTGGCGCGCCAGTCTGCGAAGCGCGCCATAGCGGTCGACGACATGCTGACGCTGCCGCTACGATCATCTGCACTAGATCGCTCGCACAAGGCCCGCGGGAAGCCGGACAGGGTGGCGAGATAACGACTTGGGGCACGTGATGTCGTGGCTCGAAAGAGCCACGGCAAAGTACCGCTGTCACCCGCGGTCGTTCCTGTTTCACGACATGGAGCCGCGGTGTCTACCTGCCCAAAAACCCCTCTTCCTTCCCTCTACACGGCCGGCCGTGCGTTGCTCGCGGCGCGGGCCAGGATGCTCGGTCAGCAGCGAACTCGCGTGGTCGTCGGCATTCATCCCTGCGCGCAATGCGGCGCTTTCCACCTGACTTCGAATCCCAGGTCGGGCTCGTCATCATTGACACGTCGCGCACTCGTTCTTGCGCGCCGATGAGCCCGCGCACGGGGCGAACCGTTCGATCCGTCGGCGGAGCAGGGACGATCATCTCGAGCACGTTCCGTGACCCGGATCGTGCAGAGTGTGAGGATGCGACGGCGACCGAACCTCCGAGTGACGACCGAGTCGGGTCGGACCTGGGACGATCCGACGGAGGACTATCTGTTCATCCTCCTCGAGGACATCGACGAGCGGGATGAGGAGTTCCTGATACTGGAGCGACTCGGGGATGCATCGGGACAGACGTACATCCAGTGCCGACGCAACGACGAAGGGCGCTATCTCATCGAGCGGCGCGAGGGCGGGCCAGACAGGCACTACTGGACTACTGCTCCCGACATGCGTGTCGCCCATGAACTCATCGCATCCTGGGCGTACAACCCAACCCCGAGAGCGTCCGCAGCACGATGGACCAAGCTGCGATTCGGGTGAGGATGCTCGGGACCGACGCGACGTACTCACTCGAGATCAGGACTTGGTCGCCAGGGCCCGATAGCCGGTCCCCCCTCTGCTCCGATGCCGCCTGCCGGAGGGGGCGCAGTGGTCCCCGCGAGACGGGTGGGGACCGCTCGCACTTGACCCGCCCGAAAGGAATGTCCGTGAGGGGACCGTTACCGAGACGGTCCGGAAACGCGTGGGCCGGGCTCCGCGAGGAGGTCTGAGCGGACTGCGCGACCGCCGCCGGCGGCGCAGGGCGGGCGGATGCCGCTTCCGCGACATCCGCCCGCCCGTCGTCCGACCGCCCGCTCGTCAGGCCCCGTGCCCGTGCCCGTGCCCCGAGCACGAGCACGCGCCCGCCTCGCAGTGGCATCCGCCGGCCGCGGCATCCGTGTGGCACGCCATGCCGAGGGACTCGGAGGACGGGACGTTGAGCGTGGGGTTCCGCCCGAAGAAGCCGTACGGCTTCAGGGTGAACTTCGCGTAGTCCACGGGCATGACCGGCCAGTCCTCCACGCGCGGGAAGTGCGTGGGGCCGAAGGTGTGCCAGAGCACGATGTCCTCGCCGTCGATCGAGCGGTCGGCCTCGGTGTAGCGCGGGAGGCCGTCGCCGCCGGGGTTCTGGTTCACGAGGTCGCCCGCCGGGTAGCGCTCATCACGGTCGTAGCGGGTGACCCAGAGGTGCTTGCGCGTGAAGCCGGCGCGCTTGGCGATGACCGATTCGGGATCGGCGAGGAGCGTCGGCGTGCCCTCCGCGCGGAGCTCGTAGCCGACGGGCCGGCCGAGCCGGTTCTGCCGCTCGGTGTTGACGATGTGCCAGACGCGACCGGCGATGGGGTCGGCGTCGCGCGCGCCGTCCGCCTCGGTGCGCAGGCGCGTCGTGCGCTTGGTGAACGCGTTGCCGTAGGCGTTGCCCTCCCCCATCGGCACGCGGACCGCGTCGACCTCCTCGACCGCGTTCGCGACGCCGTCGACCATCATGTCGAGCCGTGCGCTGAAGAGGTGCTGGTGGTACGGGGCCCCGAGCCCGGGAGCGACTTCGCTCGCATGATCGCCCGCCTCCGGGTCGTAGGCCGACGAGAACAGCACGCCCGTGAGCTTCGCCTCGCACTCGATCGTGCCGTCGAGGTAGAGGTACCAGTAGAACCCGTAGTCGTAGTTGCCGACCGTCGTGAAGAAGCTGATCACGAGGCGCCGCTGGCGGCGGACCTCGTTCGAGCCCGTGTAGATGTCGGTGTGCTTCCAGAGGGTCCCGTAGTCCTCCTCGTGCATGCAGATCGCGTTCGGGATGACGCGGGGGTGGCCGAATTCGTCGGCGATGGTGGCGTCGAAGTACCGGATCTCGCCGAGGCAGTCGCACCCGAGCTGCAGGGAGTTCGCGTAGCGGCCGAAGACGTACTCCCCCGTGTCGAAGTAGTTCTGCCAGAAGCGCGCGGGAGACGGGTCGCCGTAGGGCACGACCATCTCGGCGATGGAGGCGCGGTAGACGATGTCGCGCTCGATGCCGCCCTGGTCGGCGTCGACGTAGCGGATGCGGCGGAGCACCAGCCCCTCGCGGGCATCGAACGCGAGCGAGAACCGCCAGTTCGCCCAGCTGACCCGGTCCTCCTCGACGGTGAAGCTCGGACCCTCGGGCTGGGTGATGCTGATCGGCTTCAGCGTGTCGAGCGGCGCGCCCTGCACCTCGGGGTCGTCGAAGTTGCCCGACTCGGCGGGGATCTCGTAGACCTTGTGGTCGACGAGCTCGAACATCCGACCCTCGATCATGTCGACGTAGGCGCAGAGCCCGTCGACGGGGTGCGCCCAGCAGTGGTCCTGCTCGTCGTGCCGCATGAAGGCGAGCACGCGGATGACGCAGCGCCCGCGCTCGGCCTCGAATCCGTACTCCCCCGCCGAGAGCGGGGCGAGCGCGACCTGCTCGTGGGTGATGCCGCGCTTGGCGAGGGCCTCGTGCCACTCGGGCTCGGAGCCGAGCAGGTCGTAGATCGCCTCGAACTCGACGTCGAGGATCGGGACCTGCCCGTTCGCGCCGTCGATGCCGGTCCGGCTGACGATCGCGCGGTCGGTGACCGACACGCGCACGTCCGCGGATTCGCCTGTGGCGCGGTCGAGCAGCAGGACTCGGGAGATGCGCGGCAGCTCGGCGCCCGAGAGCACGTCGGCCTTGGCGGGCTCGTCGAGGCCGACGTACACGAACCGCGTCTGCTCGGCGAGGAGGCCGGCTTCGGCCAGGATCTCGCGCGTCGCGTCGATCTCCTCGGCGGAGAGGCCGCGCATCGGGTCGAGCACGGGCGTGCCCGGATCGTGCGAGTGGTGCCGCTCTGCGGCTCGGGTGGTCGACATCGTCGTCATGGTGCACCTCGTTTTTCTCTACGTTTGTCGAGTAATATAGCCGGACTCACCGGAACAGGGAAGATTCGGGGAACGAATGGCCGAGGTCGCGCACGGATTCATGCTCGCCGGCGCGCTGGCGGGCACCGGCGCGACGCTCGCCCGGGGGCGCCGGCTCCGCGCGCTGGACGCGATCG
>NZ_SDPL01000305.1 GCF_004135055.1 Agromyces binzhouensis
CACGACGAGGTCGTGCCCTCGCTCCGGTCGGTCGCCGTGCCGCTCACCCTGCCGCGCCAGCCGCCCGCGGCCATCGCGGTCATCCACGTGTCGATGCCGCGGCCGGAGGGCGAGATCGCCGAACGGCTCGCCGCCGCGGCGCGCGCGGTGTCCCGCAGCTACGGGGCCTGAGCGCGCCGCGCGCGGTGACGGGTCGATCGATCGAAGCTCGGCACCCGCTCAGCTGCTGACGAGGTCGCCCTCGACGGCCGAGTCGGCCGAGGCATCCGTCACCGCCCGCTGCGGCAGCAGGTGCTGCGCGAAGAACGCCGCGAGGTCGTCGGTCGCCGTGAGCGGCAGGACGTTCGCCACGTACTGGTCGGGCCGCACCACGACGACGGCACCGTCGCGTGAGATGCCCCGCTCGTCGAAGATGTCGGTGGGGCACCACGTGCTCGGCCCGGCCGCGAACACCTTCTCCCAGTCCATGAGGGCGAACGGCCCGGTCCTCGGCCGGAACACCTCCGGCGCGGCCATGATGTCGACGCCCTCGTGCGGCTGCTGGTAGATCGCCTTGACGTCGAACACGGCGTCGACGTCGAGCCCGTCCGGCGTGAACCGCGCCAGCGGGGCGTCGGGCGACGCCATCCATTCCGCCCAGTCCGCGAGGGCGGATGCCTCGCCGGCAGCGGGCGCGTCCGCGAACGCGTAGATCCGCCACCGTCCGTCGGCCCTCGCGTGGTGGCCCAGGTGCACGACGTTCCCGTCGCACACGAGCGACACCGGCGACGACTTGAAGCGCATGCCGATCGGGAACCCGGTGGCGAGCGCCTGGTGCGCCGCGTCGCCGGTGATCATCGACGGGCCGTAGTGCGTCATGAACCCCGACGGGAACTCGGCGGTGCCGAGGTAGTGCTTGGCCAGTTCCTGCGGGTCCGAGATCTCCTCCGGCTTGCGCGCCATGAGCGAGGACCATTCGCGGTCGAAGTCGATCAGCTGCTGCGCGACCGGCTGCCGTTCCGCCGAGTAGGTCGCGAGCAGGTCGGCGGGTGCCCGGCCGGTGACGACCGAGCCGAGCTTCCACCCGAGGTTGAAGCCGTCCTGCATCGAGACGTTCATGCCCTGGCCGGCCTTCGCGCTGTGCGTGTGGCACGCGTCACCGGTGAGGAACACCCGCGGAGCGGCATCCTCCCCCTCCTCGCGATCGTCGAAGTGGTCGGTGACCCGATGACCGACCTCGTAGACGCTGAACCAGGCGACGTTGCGCACGTCGAGCGTGTACGGGTTCAGGATGTCGTTGGCCTTGGCGATGATCGTCTCGATCGGCGTCCTGCGCACCTCGTGGCTGTCGTCGGCCACCTCGCCGAGGTCGATGTACATGCGGGAGAGGTACCCGCCCTCGCGGGGGATGTGCAGGATGTTGCCCGCAACGGAGTTGATCGCGCACTTCGTGCGCCAGTCGGGGAAGTCGGTGTTCACGACCACGTCCATGACGCCCCACGCATGCGCCGAGCTGCCCCCGACGTGCTTGCGGCCGATCGCCTGGCGGACTCCGCTGCGGGCGCCGTCGCAGCCCACGACGTACTTGGCGCGCACCGTGCGCTCCTCGCCGGCGCGCTCGCCGGCGGTGTAGCGCACGCGGACCTCGACGGGGTGGTCGCCCGCGGATTCGGAGCCGTCTTCGTGCACGGTGAGTCCGGTGAACTCGACGCCGTAGTCGGGCACGATGCGGCCCGGCCCGTTGGCGGCGGCTTCGGCGAAGTAGTCGAGCACGCGCGCCTGGTTGACGATGAGGTGCGGGAACTCGCTGATCTTGTATCCGTAGTCCTCGGTGCGGGAGGTCCGGATGATGGTGTTCGGGTCTGCCGGGTCGGGACCCCAGAAGTTCATGTAGCCGATGTTGTAGGCCTCGGCGATGATGCGCTCGGCGAACCCGAACGCCTGGAACGTCTCGACGCTGCGCGGCTGGATGCCGTCGGCCTGGCCGAGCACGAGTCGCCCGTCCCGGCGTTCGATGACGCGGGTGACGACATCGGGGTACTGCGAGAGCTGCGCGCCGAGCAGCATCCCGGCCGGGCCCGAGCCGACGACGAGCACATCGACCTCGTCGGGCAGTTCCTCGGGGCGGTCGATGCCGACGCCGGCGGCGGGCTTCACCCGGGGATCGCCGGACACGTATCCGTGGTGGTGGAACTGCACGTGTGCTCCTCACGTCGTCGTGATGTGATGTCGTTGCGTTCGATAATAGAATGTGTCTTTCGATTATCGCGCGTGGATATGGTAGGCCGCGATCCGCCCCGACACAAGCGGGCCTGTTCGCCGCGGGCTCTGGATGCTCCGGGGCCCGTGCGTTAGCGTCGCGTCATGTCGCTCGCCGAATCCTCCCGCCACCGCTCCGGCGCCGGCGATGACGCGTTCTGGTCCGACGTGGACCGTCACCTCATCCGCTACGGCGGCCGGTTCACGCCCGAGGTCATCGCGCGCGCCGAGGGCAGCTGGATCGAGACCGAAGGCGGGCGGCGCCTGCTCGACTTCACGTCGGGGCAGATGAGCTCGATCCTCGGCCACGCGCACCCCGAGATCGTGGCGACGGTCAGCCGGCAGGTGGCGACGCTCGACCACCTGTTCAGCGGCATGCTCTCCCGCCCGGTCGTCGACCTCGGCCGTCGCCTCGCCGACTCCCTGCCCGACCCGCTGGAGAAGGTGCTGCTCCTCACCACGGGCGCCGAGTCGAACGAGGCGGCGATCCGGATGGCGAAGCTCGTCACCGGGCGGCACGAGATCGTCTCGTTCGCCGGATCGTGGCACGGCATGACGGCGGCCGCCGCCGGTGCCACCTACAGCTCGGGCCGCAAGGGCTACGGGCCGACGGCGCCCGGGAACTTCGCCATCCCGACCCCCAACGCCTACCGGCCCGACTTCACGACGCCCGACGGCGCGTTCGACTGGCGGAAGCAACTCGACCACGCCTTCGCGCTCGTCGACGCCCAGTCGGTCGGCAGCCTCGCGGCGTGCATCGTCGAGCCCATCCTGAGCTCGGGCGGCATCATCGAGCCGCCCCTCGGCTACCTCGCCGCACTGCAGGCGAAGTGCCGGGAACGGGGGATGCTGCTGATCCTCGACGAGGCGCAGACCGGGATGTGCCGGACGGGCACGTGGTACGCGTTCGAGCGCGACGGCGTCGTCCCCGACATCCTCACGCTGTCGAAGACGCTCGGCGCCGGGCTGCCCCTGGCGGCCGTCGTCACGAGCGCCGAGATCGAGGCCGAGGCGGCAGATCGCGGATTCCTCTTCTTCACGACGCACGTGTCGGATCCACTCGTCGCGGCCGTCGGCAACACGGTGCTCGACGTGCTCGAGCGCGATCGGATGGACGAGCGCGCCGCCACGCTCGGCGACCGGCTCCGGGCCGGGCTCCTCGACCTGCAGGCCCGGCACGAGGTCGTCGGCGACGTCCGCGGCCGGGGGCTGCTGCAGGGTGTCGAGCTCGTCCTCGACCGCGAGACGAAGGAGGGGTCGGACGAGCTCGGTGCGGGGGTCACCCGGCGGTGCCTCGAGCTCGGCCTGCACATGAACGTGGTCCAGCTGCGCGGCATGGGCGGGACGTTCCGCATCGCACCGCCGCTCACCTCGAGCGAGGCGGAGATCGACCTCGGCGTCGAGATCCTCGACCGCGCGATCGACGAGGTCTCGCGGGAGCTGCTCGGCTGAGCGGGCGGCGGACGGGTTGGTGGACGTGAGCGGGTCGGACGAGACCGACGTCGTGGTCGTCGGCGCCGGCCTCGCGGGGCTCCGCTGCGCGGCCCGCGTCGCCGCATCCGGCCTCGGCGTCACCGTGCTCGAGGCGGCCGACGCGGT
>NZ_SDPL01000306.1 GCF_004135055.1 Agromyces binzhouensis
GACCCCCGGGCCGCCGCTTCGGGCGGCGTGTCAGGCACCGCGCCCCGATCCGATGAGGGCGATGATCTCGGCGCGCGCCGCGGGCTCGGCGAGCTCGCCGCGACTGGCGATCGTGACCGTCGAGCTGCGATCCTGCCGCGCTCCGCGCGCCGTGACGCAGCCGTGCACGGCGTCGATCACCACGAGCACGCCGCGCGGGTCGAGCCCGGCGACCAGCGCGTCGGCGACCTCCTCCGCGATGCGCTCCTGCAGCTGCGGGCGGCTCGCGATCGTGTCGATCACCGCGGGGATGCGGCCGAGCCCGACGAGTCGCTCGCCGGGGAGGTAGGCGACGTGGGCGGTACCGATGAACGGAAGCAGGTGGTGCTCGCAGACCGACCGGAAGGCGAGGTCGCGCAGCACGACGGCGTCGGAGGTCGCGGGGACGCCCGCGGCGGTGTCGCCCGACGCGACCGTCTCGGCGAGGTGCACGAGCGGATCCGCACCGACCCCGCTGAAGTAGTCGGCGTACGCCTCGGCCACGCGCCGCGGAGTGCGCTCGAGGCCCGGCCGCTCCGGGTCCTCGCCGATCGCGAGGAGCAGTTCGCGCACGGCGCGCTCGATGCGATCGGCGTCGACGCCCGTCATGGCACCCTCCTCTGCGCCGTCCTCCGTGCCGCGGCTCACGCCGTGGCGGGACGCGGCTTCGTGCTCGGCGTGCGGGACGCCTTCGCCTCCTCGACGGGCGTGCCGGAATCGACGCCGCCGTCGACGGCACCCTGGTCGATCGGCGCCTTCCGGGTCGGGAACGGGATGGGCGGGCGGTCGGAGACCGGTCGCTTGTCGCTCGAGAGCCACAGGGGTCGCTCGGGCAGCTTCCTGACGTCCGTGAAGATCTCGGCGATCTGGTGGTGGTCGAGCGTCTCGTTCTCGATGAGCTCGGCGGCCAGACGGTCGAGGATGTCCCGGTTGTCGTTGAGCACCTGCCACGCCTCGTCGTGCGCCTGCTCGATGAGTGCGCGCACCTCCGTGTCGACCTTCTCGGCGACCTCCTCCGAGTAGTCGCGCTGGTGGCCCATGTCGCGGCCCAGGAAGACCTCGCCCTGCGACTGGCCGAGCTTCACGGCGCCGACGTTGGCCGACATGCCGTACTCGGTGACCATCTTCCGCGCGGTCGCGGTGGCCTTCTCGATGTCGTTCGAGGCGCCGGTCGACGGGTCGTGGAACACGATCTCCTCGGCGACGCGTCCGCCCATCGCGTAGGTGAGCTGGTCGAGCAGCTCGTTGCGCGTGACGGAGTACTTGTCCTCCAGCGGCAGCACCATCGTGTAGCCGAGCGCGCGACCACGCGGCAGGATCGTGATCTTCGTCACGGGGTCGGTGTGGTTCATCGCCGCCGCCGCGAGCGCGTGACCGCCCTCGTGGTACGCGGTGATGAGCTTCTCCTTGTCCTTCATCACCCGCGTGCGGCGCTGCGGACCGGCGATCACGCGGTCGACGGCCTCGTCGAGCGCGCGGTTGTCGATGAGCTGCGCGTTCGAACGGGCGGTGAGCAGCGCCGCCTCGTTGAGCACGTTGGCCAGGTCGGCTCCGGTGAAGCCGGGCGTCTTGCGGGCGAGGACCTCGAGGTCGACGCCGTTGGCGAGCGGCTTGCCCTTCGAGTGCACCTCGAGGATCTTCTGGCGGCCCTTGAGGTCGGGCGCGTCGACGCCGATCTGCCGGTCGAAGCGGCCGGGGCGCAGCAGCGCGGGGTCGAGGATGTCGGGGCGGTTCGTCGCCGCGATGAGGATCACGTTGGTCTTCGGGTCGAAGCCGTCCATCTCGACGAGGAGCTGGTTCAGCGTCTGCTCGCGCTCGTCGTGACCGCCGCCGAGGCCGGCGCCGCGGTGGCGGCCGACCGCGTCGATCTCGTCGACGAAGATGATGGCCGGCGCGTTCTGCTTGGCCTGGTCGAACAGGTCGCGCACTCGGCTCGCGCCGACGCCGACGAACATCTCGACGAAGTCGGAACCCGAGATCGAGTAGAACGGCACGCCCGCCTCACCCGCGACAGCGCGGGCGAGGAGCGTCTTGCCGGTGCCGGGCGGGCCGTAGAGCAGCACGCCCTTCGGGATCCGCGCGCCGACGGCCTGGAACTTGGCCGGCTCCTTGAGGAACTCCTTGATCTCGTGGAGCTCCTCGATGGCCTCCTCGGCGCCGGCGACGTCGTCGAAGGTGACCTTCGGGCTCTCCTTCGAGACGAGCTTCGCCTTGGACTTGCCGAACTGCATGACGCGGTTTCCGCCGCCCTGCATGCCGGAGAGGATGATCCAGAAGAAGAGGCCGATGAGCACGAGGGGCAGCAGGATGCCGAGCATCGAGAGGAACCAGTTCGGCTGCGGCACCTCGTCGTCGAAGCCGTCGGCCGGGTTCGCCGCGTCGACGGCCGCGATGACGTCCTCGCCTCGCGGCGTGACGTAGTAGAACTGCACCTGCGTGCCGAGGTCGTCCTCTGCCTCGGCGAGCGTGAGGTCGACGCGGTTCTCGACGTCGACGATCTTCACCGCCGAGACCTTGCCGTCGTTCAGGAGCTCGAGCCCCTGCTGCGTCGAGACCTCGCGGAAACCCGACTGGGTGATCAGGGTCGACCCGATCCACACCGCGATGATGGCCAGCACGATGTAGAGGATCGGCCCGCGCAGGAGCTTCTTCATGTTCATGGTGCTAGCAGGCTACCCTCTGGCCACTGGGCACCGGCTCCCTGTTCGCTGAAAGCGCGCAGGCCCCAGCAGCGGACCGGAGAGGCCCGGATCCCGCTCAGCTGTAGACGTGCGGCGCGAGGATCGCGACGTCGCGCAGGTTGCGGTAGCGCTCGGCGAAGTCGAGCCCGTAGCCGACGACGAACTGGTTCGGGATGTCGAATCCGAGGTACTTGACGTCGATCTCGACCTTCGCGGCATCCGGCTTGCGCAGCAGTGCGCAGATCTCGATCGAGGCGGCGCCGCGCGAGGCGAGGTTGGCGGTCAGCCAGCTGAGCGTGAGGCCGGAGTCGATGATGTCCTCGACGATGAGCACGTCGCGGCCGGAGAGGTCGGAGTCGAGGTCCTTCAGGATCTTCACGACTCCGGAGGACGTCGTGCCCGCGCCGTAGGAGGAGACCGCCATCCAGTCCATGTTCACGTGCGGCTTCAGCTCTCGTGCGAGGTCGGCCATGACCATGACTGCGCCCTTGAGGACGCCGACGAGCAGGAGGTCGCGACCCTCGTAGTCCGCCTCGATCCGACGGGCGAGCTCGGCGAGCTTGTCGCGGATCTGCTGCTCGGTCACGAGCACTTCCGTCAGGTCGGCCTCGATCTCGCGCGAATCCATCCCGAGCTCCTCCTGCGTGCGTCTGGGCGAACGGATGCCACGAGCCTACGCCGGGTGCCGGTGGTCGTGCGGCAGCACGTCGGTCGAGCCGGTCGTGGAGAGCACGACGTGCCCGCCTGCGCGGGTGGCGCGGATGCCGCGGGGCAGGTCGATCGGCCCCTGCCCGTGCCAGTCCGTGACGAGCCGGGCGACCTCGAGCGTCTGGGCACGGCTCAGCGACACCCCGAACTCGCTGTCGACGACGTGCCGGATGATGCGCTGCCGGAGTGCTGCGGGGTTCGCGGCGAGCGCCGCCGCCGAGATCGCGATGCCGGCCTCGGCGGGCTCGCAGATCTCCTCGATGAACTCGTCGATCTGCTCGGCGAACGCCCGCTCGTCCTCGCGGAGCTGCTCGGCCGTGCGGGCGAGCGCCTCGGCGACGCCCGGGCCGAGCTCGGCCTCGAGCACGGGCAGCACCCGTTCGCGCACGCGCACGCGCGCGTACGCG
>NZ_SDPL01000307.1 GCF_004135055.1 Agromyces binzhouensis
CGACCCGGTGCCGACGACCGCGGCGCGCTCGCCCCACTCGGGGTCGGGCACGGCGACCACGACCGCGTCGGCGAACCCGTCGACGCCGTGCACCGCGCGCTCGACCTCGCCGAGCACGACCTTGACCCCGCCCGACGTCATCACGTCGTCGGTACGCCCGGTCACCCGCAGCCGGCCGTCGTCGCCGATCGAACCGAGGTCGCCCGTGCGGTACCAGCGCCGCCCGTCGGCATCGACCGCGAACGCGCGGGCGGTGCGCTCGGGGTCGTCAAGGTAGCCCTCGGCGAGCATGCGCCCGGCGAGCTGCACCTCGCCGTCGACGATCCGCACCTCGACGCCCGGCAGCGGCGTCCCGTCGTAGACGCATCCACCGGCGGTCTCGCTCGAGCCGTACGTGCGGTGCACCCGGGCGCCGAGCGCAGTAGCACGCTCGACGAGTCGGGCGGGCGCGGCCTGGCCGCCGAGCAGGATCGCCTCGAACGACCCGAGCGCCGCGCGAACCGAGCGATCGGCGTCGGCGGCGTCGACGAGGCGGGCGAGTTGCACGGGCACGAGCGAGGTGAACCACGGCCGGTCGGGGTCGAGCGTGCGGGCCGCGTCGACGAAGCCCTCGGGCGTGAAGCCGCCCGCGGGCATGACCGCCGGCTCGGTGCCGGCGACGAGCGAACGCACGAGCACCTGCGCGCCGGCGATGTAGGTCGCGGGCAGGGCGAGCAGCCACTGTCCGTGCGTGCCTCCGAACCACCGCGAGGTCGCGCCGGCGCTCGCGCGGAGCGCGGCTCCGGAGAGGCCGACCCGCTTCGGGGCATTCGTCGACCCGCTCGTCTCGATCACGAGGGCGACCTCGTCGGGGACGAGCGCCTCGATGGGGTCGTCCGGCTCGTCGTCTCCGGAGATGGGCAGCACCGCGAGCCCGTCGAGGAGCACCGCCTCGCGCAACTGCCCCAACAGCGTCGCGACGTCGCCGACGGGAACCCTGATGAGGGGTTTCATGCGGACCCTCGACACCGGCACGTCAGGTGTCGCTGGCCGGCGCAGCGCGCCGACGCGGTCAGTAGTGCCACGGGTACGGACCCCAGTCGGCTTGTCGCTTCTCCAGGAACGAGTCGCGCCCCTCGACCGCCTCGTCGGTGCCGTACGCGAGCCGCGTCGCCTCGCCGGCGAACACCTGCTGGCCCACGAGCCCGTCGTCGACGGCGTTGAACGCGAACTTCAGCATCCGGATCGCCGTCGGCGACTTCGTGAGGATGGTGCGCGCCATCGCGATCGCCTCGCGCTCGAGGTCGGCGTGCGGCACGACGCGGTTCACCGCGCCCATCTCGTACGCGCGATCGGCCGAGTACTCCTCGGCGAGGAAGAAGACCTCGCGCGCGAACTTCTGCCCGACCTGGCGGGCCATGTACGCCGACCCGTATCCGGCGTCGAAGCTGCCGACGTCGGCATCCGTCTGCTTGAACCGCCCGTGCTCGCGGCTCGCGATCGTGAGGTCGCACACGACGTGCAGCGAGTGCCCGCCGCCGGCCGCCCACCCGGGCACGACCGCGATGACGACCTTCGGCATGAAGCGGATGAGTCGCTGCACCTCGAGGATGTGTAGTCGCCCGGTCGCGGCCGCGGCGGCCGGATCGCGGACGACCTCGCCCTCGGCCGCCGAGTACTGGTAGCCGTCGCGACCGCGGATGCGCTGGTCGCCGCCGGAGCAGAACGCCCAGCCGCCGTCCTTGGGGCTCGGCCCGTTGCCCGTGAGCAGCACGACGCCGATGCGGGGATTCGTGCGGGCGTCCTCAAGGGCGCGGTACAGCTCGTCGACCGAGTGCGGCCGGAACGCGTTCCGCACCTCGGGGCGGTCGAACGCGATGCGCGCGATGCGACCGTCGGTCGAGTGGTGGTAGGTGATGTCGGTGAAACCGCCTTCGCCGGTTACGGATGCCGCGGCATCCACCCACACGCTCGGATCGAACAGTTCCGACACCTCGACTGCCATGGCCTCCAGCCTAGTTCGGCGCGGCCTGCGCTCCCGGTGCCGAGCGGGGGCCGGGGTGGCAGACTCGACGCATGAGCGCCGTCGCCCTGCCGCCCCTGCACGACCTCCTCGCGACCGCCCGGGTGGTCGCACTCCCGCTCGTCACGCGCTTCCGCGGCATCGACGTGCGCGAGGCCCTGCTGTTCGAGGGCCCCGAGGGCTGGACCGAGTTCGCGCCGTTCGCCGAGTACGACGACGAGGAGGCGACGACCTGGCTCGGCGCCGCCATCGACTTCGGCTGGAACCCGGCACCGGCCGCGCATCGCGACCGCATCCCCGTGAACGCGACCGTGCCCGCCGTCGACGCCGATGCCGTGCCGGCCGTGCTCGAGCGGTTCCCCGGCTGCCGGACGGCGAAGGTCAAGGTCGCCGCATCCGACCAGACCCTCGATCGGGATGTCGCGCGCGTGCGCGCGGTGCGCGAGGCGATGGGCCCCGAGGGGCGCATCCGGGTCGACGCGAACGGCGGATGGAACGTCGACGAGGCCGAGCACGCCATCCACGCGCTCGCGCCGTTCGACCTCGAGTACGTCGAGCAGCCCTGCCCGAGCGTCGCCGAACTGGCCGAGATCCGCACGCGCACGAAGTACATGGGCATCCCGATCGCCGCCGACGAGAGCGTCCGCCGAGCCGACGACCCGCTCGCGGTCGCCGCGGCGGGCGCCGCGGACCTGCTCGTCGTGAAGGCCGCGCCGCTCGGAGGCATCCGTCGCGCGCTCGACGTCGCCGAGCGCGCCGGGCTGCCGATCGTCGTCTCGAGCGCGCTCGACACGAGCGTCGGACTCGCGATGGGCGCCCACCTCGCCGCGGCGCTCCCGACGCTCGACTACGACTGCGGGCTCGGCACGGCCTCGCTGCTGGCGGCGGATGTCTCACGCGACCCGCTGCTCCCGAGCGACGGCGCGATCGACGTCCGTCGCATCGATCCCGACCCGGCACTGCTCGACCGGTACGCCGCCGACGGCGACCGCGCGGCCTGGTGGCTCGCGCGGCTCGAGCGCTGCTTCGCGGCCCTGACCGGCGAAACGATCGAAACCCCCTGATCACGATGCGGTTCTCGAACCATTCGAAGAACTGAGGATACCCCCGTTTCTGGGGGTATCGGCGGACAATACCGGGGAGCACCCTGAGTCCATCAACGCCGATCGAGTGCATCGTCGGATGCGACGACCCGATCGACGGTCGTTTCTACCCGAATCGAAGTGGAGCAAGGATGTTCTCGAGAACGATGACCAACATCGGCGCCGGGGTGGGCCTGGCCGCCGCGCTCACGCTGGGCAGCGGCATGGCCGCCTACGCCCACGAGTGTTTCAACCCCAACCGATCCGAGAAGGGCAACGCGGGTGCGTCCAACTCGCAGGCGTGGTTCACGGTGTACTTCGAGGAGCTCACCGTGGGCCTGGAGCCGGCCGACGCGGAGTGCGTGACCGACGCGTACGCGGCCACCGGAGCGCCGATGTCGTTCACCATCCACGTCAAGGGCGCGCACGGCAACGACGGCGTCGTCGCCGGGAACAACCCGAACGAGGCGAAGGCCGCCGACGGCAAGGGGATCGACGAGATCTTCGCCGCGCATGGCGCCGACCTCTTCTCCGCGTTCGCCAGCTGCGGCGTCGACATCCCGCTCTAGCGGCCGATCGGCCCACGGCCGACGACGATGCCCGGCGCCGGGGGGCGCCGGGCATCGTGGTGCGCATGCGTCGGCGCCCGGGACGAACTCCCGGGCGCCGATGCGCACTGTCCGGGCGAGGCGGCGCACACCCGCCTCGCCCGGCGACCTCAGGCCCTG
>NZ_SDPL01000308.1 GCF_004135055.1 Agromyces binzhouensis
CCGCGCTCGCGCTCCCGGCGGCGACGGTCGCCGCGCTCGCCGCGATCGAGTCGCTGCTCTCGGCGCGCGTCGCGGCATCCATCTCGGACACCGGGCCCTACGACGCCGACCGCGAACTCGTCGGCCAGGGGCTCGCCTCGATCGCGTCCGCGCTGTTCGGCGGCATGCCGGCCACGGGCGCGATCGCACGGACCGCCGTGAACGTGCGCACGGGCGGTCGGACGAGGCTCGCGGCGATCGTCCACGCGGTCCTGCTCGCCTCGATCGTCGCGGTCGGAGCGTCCGTCGTCGCGTCGATCCCGCTCGCGGCGCTCGCCGGGGTGCTCATGGTCACGGCGACGCGCATGATCTCGCTCGCGACGGTGCGCTCCGTCGTGGGGTCGACGCGAGCGGATGCGATCGTGTTCGTCGCGACGGCCGTCATCACCGTGAGCGTGGACCTCATCACGGCGGTGCTCGTCGGCATCGCCGTCACGGCCTTCCTCGCGCTCCGGGCGCTCGCCCGATCGAGCGGCGTGCACCGCGAGGAGCTCCCCGGGCCGGCCGAGGCCGGCGACGAGCGGGTCGCACTGTTCCGCCTCGAGGGTGCGCTCTTCTTCGGGGCGGCCGAGCGCATGCTCGAGCGCGTCGGCGCGATGCGCGACGTCGATGTCGTCATCATCCGGATGTCGCAGCTCCAGATCCTCGACGCGACGGGTGCGCAGGTGATCACCGAACTGGTCCAGGCCCTCGAGCGGCGCGGCGTGACCGTCCTGGTGAAGGGCATCCAGGCCCGGCACCTGGAGCTCGCCCGTCGGGTCGGCGTCATCGACTCGCTGCGGCATCGGAACCACCTGTTCGACGAGCTGCCGAGCGCGGTCGCGCATGCGCGCAGCCACGTGCGCCGGGCGTCCGCCGCGATGTGACGGACGGGGGCGGCCCGACGTACGATCGAGGCACGCCGGCCGGGGCGCTCGGGAGGGAGCACCACTGGCCAGCTGGCATCCGATCCTCGCCGCCGACGAGCCCGAACCGGGGCGGTGGCGACTGGTCGACTCGCTCGGGCGCGAGTACGGCCGGGTCGACATCGTGCGCCTCGACGGAGCGGTGCGCTACCGGGCCGAGTTCGACGGCCGGGTGCTCGGTTGGGGCACCACGCTGCGCGGCGCGTGCGAGCGCGTGCACCAGGCCTTCGTGCGCTCGCACGGGCCCGGCGAGTGGCAGGGTTACCCCGACTTCACGCACGCCGAAGGGTGAGGATCGCCCTGCCACGGACATGAGGTTCTGTCGACAGTTCGGATGACTTTCACAGGGAACGGGCACGACTCGTGGAGGAAGGGTGTGCAGACTGGCGACTTCGCCGCGGCGAGCCCCCATTTCCAGCACCGAGACGAGAACCGCGGCGCGCGAGGACAGCACCTCGGGCGCCGCCAGAGACTTCATGCGAAACCAGACCAGTTCCCCCAGCACCACCCTGACCACTTCCGAAGAGACCGTCGACGCCACGCGCGCTCGCGTCCGTCGCACCCGTCGCAACCGTCGCGCCGCGTGGATCGCGTCCGGCGCGATCGTCACCGTCGGCGCGCTCGTCGGCTCCGGCTTCGCCGTCCAGTCGGCGGTCGCCGACCAGGAGCGTCGCGTGGCCGAGACGGCCGCCATCGCCGAAGGCGCCGACCGCGGGATCGACCAGCTCGACGCGGCCGGCGGACTGCTCGCGGCCCACGCCGTGAAGACGGCCGAGGACACGCTCAAGGCCGCCGATGCCACGATCGCCCAGGCGGAGGGCAAGGCGGATGCCTCCGAGCTCGCCTCGACCGTCGCGACCCTCGACGACTACACCTACCTGGCCCCCGAGCGCGTCTTCGAACTCGTCGACCTCACGTCCGAGAAGGTCGACGAGGTGAAGGCGAAGGTCACGGAGTTCGAGAAGAAGGCCGCCGAGAAGGCCGCCGCCGAGAAGGCGGCAGCCGAGAAGGCCGCGGCCGAGAAGGCCGCCGCCGAGGCCGCCCAGCAGGCCGCCGCTCCCGCTGCGCCGTCGTACCCGACCGGTCCGGCGAACCCCAGCGGTGCGCAGGCGATCGCCCGCGACCTCATGGCCTCGATGTACGGCTGGGGCTCCGACCAGTTCGGCTGCCTCGTCGACCTCTGGAACAAGGAGTCGGGCTGGAACGTCTACGCCCAGAACCCCTCGAGCGGCGCGTACGGCATCCCGCAGGCGCTGCCCGGTTCGAAGATGTCGACGGCCGGCGCGGACTGGGCCACGAACGCCGCCACGCAGATCACGTGGGGCCTCGGCTACATCGCGGGCCGGTACGGCTCGCCGTGCGGCGCGTGGTCGCACTCGGTGTCCGTCGGCTGGTACTGATCCAGCGCTCCGGACCGAACGGGTCCGGGTTCATCCGTCGGCCGACGACTCGAACGTCGACAGCCACCGGGTGAGCACCCGCTCGAGCACCGCCTGCTCGTCGGCGTCGATCGCCGCGAGCAGGCGGTGCTCGTTCGCCATGTGGGCGGTCATGACCTCGTCGATGAGTTCGCGACCGGCCGGCGTCAGCGCGATGACGCGACCGCGGCCGTCGACGTCGCTCGCGCGCCGCGTGGCGAGTCCACGAGCGACGAGCCGGTCGACCCGCTTGGTGACCGCACCGCTCGTCACCATCGTGGAGGCCGCGAGGTCGCCCGGCGTCCGTTCGAACGGGTCGCCTGCACGGCGCAGCGTGGCGAGCACGTCGAACTCGCCCTCGGAGAGCTCGAACCGGTCGTAGACGGCGACGAGCTCGTCGGTGAGCGCGTTCGCGAGTCGGTGCAGTCGGCCGATCACCCCCTGCGGCGAGACATCGAGGTCGGGTCGCTCGCGGCGCCATTCGCGCATGATGCGGGCGACGCGGTCGTCCGTGGCATCCGTCGTCATGCGTGCCAGTGTATCTTCCACGGAAGCTATACTGTCTTCCATGGAAACTACTTGGCGCTGGGTGCTCGTCACGGCGATCGCGCCGATCGCGTGGGGGAGCACGTACTGGGTCACGCGGGAATTCCTCCCGCCCGACGCCCCGCTGTGGGGCGCCGTGTTCCGGGCGCTTCCGGCGGGCCTGCTGCTGCTCGCCGTCAGGCCGAGACTGCCCAGGGGCGCGTGGTGGTGGCGGGCCGCCGTCCTCGGCACCCTCAACGTCGGCGTGTTCTTCGCGCTCATCTACCTCGTCGCACAACTGCTGCCGACGAGCCTGGCCTCGACGATCATGGCGACCTCGCCCGCCGCGATGATGCTCCTCGCCTGGCTGTTCGCCGGTGAGCGGCTCCGGCTCGTCCCGCTCGTCGGCGCCGGCCTCGGCATCGTCGGCGTCACGCTCATGCTCGCCGGCGAGGGCGTCGCCCCCGCGCCCGTCGGCATCGCCGCGTCCGTGCTCGCCGTGGCCCTCTCGTCGCTCGGCTACATCCTCGCCAAGCGCTGGCGCGAGGGCACGGACGTCCTCTCGGTCACGTCGTGGCAGCTGCTCGCCGGTGGGCTGCTCCTCGTGCCCGCCGCCCTCGTCGCGGAGGGGGCGCCGCCCGCGACGGACGTCCACGGCGTGCTCGCGTTCGCCTACGTGAGCGTGATCGCGACGGCGGTCGCCTTCGTGGCCTGGTTCGCCGGACTCTCGCGCCTGCCCGCCGGGACGGTCGGCCTGGTGGGGCTGCTCAACCCGGTCGCCGGCGTGCTGCTCGGCGTGCTCGTCGCGGGCGAGCGACTCGGAGGCTGGCAGGTCGCCGGTCTCGCGATCGTGCTCGTCGGCATCGTGTCGGGTCAGCCCGCCGCGCACCGGTCGCTCGCCCGGGTGCGGCAGCGGCTCCG
>NZ_SDPL01000309.1 GCF_004135055.1 Agromyces binzhouensis
ACCCAGCCCCGGGCGCGCGCGGCCGCGGCCGCGAGCACGCCGACGGTGAACGAGGGGTTGCCGACCCGACGTGCGAGGACGGCGTCGACGCAGTCGTCGAGCCCGACCCACCGCACCTCCATGTCGGCCTCCTCGTCCTCGCGGGCGTGCGTCTCGGGTGCCGCCGCGAGGCCCCGTGCCAGGAAGATGCGGATGGCCTCGTCGCTGCCCCCCGGCGTCGTGAAGTAGTCGGCCAGCACGGCCCAGTCGGATGCCACGAGGTCCGCCTCCTCGGCCAGCTCCCGCCTGGCCGCCTCGAGCGGCGGTTCGTGCGCGACGTCGAGCAGGCCTGCCGGGATCTCCCAGTCGCGGGCGCGGACCGGCTGGCGGTACTGCTTGATGAGCAGGACGCGGTCCTCGTCATCCAGCGCGAGGATCGCCACCGCACCGGGGTGCGCCACGTACTCGCGGACGATCCGGGTCGCATCCGGGCCGTACTCGAGCGTGTCGCGGCGCACGTCCCAGATCCGGCCCTCGAACACGGTCTCGCGGTGCAGGACCGGCAGGTCGACCCACTCGTCGACGGGCAGGTCGGCGGTCGGTTCCACCGTCCCGCCGACCTCGCGCGTCATGTCAGGCGTCCTCGACGTCGTCGAACAGCTGGCTCGCCTGCCGGCGCTCGAGCGCGGCACCCACGAGGCCGCGGAACAGCGGGTGCGCATCGTTCGGACGGCTGCGGAGCTCGGGATGCGCCTGCGTGGCCACGTAGAACGGGTGCACGTCGCGCGGCAGCTCGACGAACTCGACGAGGTGCCGGCTCGGCGACATGCCGGAGAAGACCATGCCGGCTTCGGCGATGCGGTCGCGGTACGCGTTGTTCACCTCGTAGCGGTGACGGTGCCGCTCGGACACCTCGGTCGCACCGTAGAGCTCCGCGACGATCGAGCCCGTGTCGAGCGCCGCCGGATAGAGGCCCAGTCGCATGGTGCCGCCGAGGTCGCCGCCGGCGATGATCTCGACCTGCTCCTCCATGGTCGCGATGACCGGGAACTCGGTGTCGGGGTCGAACTCGCTCGAGGATGCGCCGGGGAGCCCCGCGACGTTGCGCGAGTACTCGATGACCATGCACTGCAGGCCGAGGCAGAGGCCGAGCGTCGGGATGCCGTTCTCGCGCGCGAAGTGCAGCGCGCCGAGCTTGCCCTCGATCCCGCGCACGCCGAAGCCGCCGGGCACGCAGATCCCGTCGAGGTGCGACAGCTTCTCCTTCGCCCCCTCGGGCGTGCGGCACTCGTCGGACGGGATCCATTCGACGTTGACCTTGGTGTCGTTCGCGAACCCGCCGGCGCGGAGCGCCTCGGTGACCGACAGGTAGGCGTCGGGCAGGTCGATGTACTTCCCGACGAGCCCGATGGTGACCTCGTGCGCCGGGTCGTGGACCACGCGGAGCAGGTCGGCCCACGCCGACCAGTCGACGTCGGCGGCCTTGTCGTCGAGACCGAGCGCTTCGATGAGGTAGGCGTCGAGGCCCTGCTCGTGGAGCATCGTGGGGATGTCGTAGATGGACGGCACGTCGACCGCGTTGACCACGGCCGCCTCGTCGACGTCGCACATGAGCGCGATCTTGCGCTTGTTCGACTCGGTGACGGGCCGGTCGCTGCGCAGCACGAGCGCATCGGGCTGGATGCCGATCGAGCGCAGCGCGGCGACGGAGTGCTGCGTCGGCTTCGTCTTCTGCTCCCCCGACGCGCCCATGAACGGGACGAGCGAGACGTGCACGAAGAACACGTTCTTTCGGCCGAGCTCGTGTCGCACCTGACGGGCCGACTCGATGAAGGGCTGCGACTCGATGTCGCCCACCGTGCCGCCGATCTCGGTGATGATCACGTCGGGCTTCGGCGTCTCGGTCGCCTGGAGGCGCATGCGGCGCTTGATCTCGTCGGTGATGTGCGGGATCACCTGGACGGTGTCGCCGAGGTACTCGCCGCGTCGTTCCTTGGCGATGACGGTCGAGTAGATCTGCCCGGTCGTGACGTTGGCCGCCTGCGACAGGTCGATGTCGAGGAATCGCTCGTAGTGCCCGATGTCGAGATCGGTCTCGGCACCGTCGTCGGTCACGAAGACCTCACCGTGCTGGAACGGGTTCATGGTGCCCGGATCGACGTTGAGGTAGGGGTCGAGCTTCTGCATCACCACCCGCAGGCCCCGCGCCGTGAGCAGGTTGCCGAGGCTTGCCGCCGTCAGGCCCTTGCCCAAAGAAGAAACGACACCACCGGTCACGAAGATGTGCTTGGTCGTGTCGTTCGAATTGTCTGCGCCGCGATCATCCACCACGGGCTTGTAGTCTATCCGACTCGAGGCTGGGAATGGCCCGAACCTTGGCCGAACCCCGGTGGCGGATGCCTCGTGGCCCGAGATCGCAGGAGAACCGCGCGACGATCACGGCCGGAGATCCCCGATCCTCCGGGCGTGTCGCCGGTCAGGCCGCGTCGGCGTCGGCGATCTCGAGGAGTTCGCGCGCATGCGCGAGCCCGGACGCGGAGTCGGCCAGTCCTGAGAGCAGTCGTGCCATCTCGGCCTCGCGCTCGGCGCCCTCGAGCTGCCGGACGCTCGACGCGGTCACGCGACCGTCGGTGCCCTTCACGACGCTGAGGTGGTTCGACGCGAACGCGGCGACCTGGGCGAGGTGGGTGACGACGATGACCTGCGAGCGCTCGGCGAGTCGGGCGAGGCGGCGGCCGATCTCGATCGCTGCGGCACCGCCCACGCCCGCGTCGACCTCGTCGAACACGAACGTCGGCACGGGATCGGCTCCGGCGATGACGACCTCGATCGCGAGCATGACGCGGGAGAGCTCTCCGCCCGACGCGCCCTTGGCGACGGGCCGCGGCTCGGTGCCGGGGTGGGGTCGCAGGAGGATCGAGACCTGGTCGCGGCCGTGCGAGGTGGGCTCGGCGAGCGGCTCGACGGTCACGGTGAGCTCGGCGTCGGGCATGGCGAGCGCGCCGAGCTCCGCGGTGACCTCGGCGGCGAGGCGGGATGCGGCGTCCGCGCGCAGCGCGCTGATCCGGTCGGCGAGCTCGTCGACCTCGGCCGCGCGGCGCTCGACGTCTCGCTCCAACGTCTCGATCCGGTCATCGTCGCCGTCGAGCTCGACGAGGCGGAGCCCGCCGTCGTGCCGGAAGGCGATCGCCTCGTCGAGCGTGCCGTGCCGGCGCGCGAGGTTCGCGAGGACCGCGCGACGCTCCTGCACCGCCTCGAGCTCGGCTGCGCCGTCGGCGTCGAGGCCGGCGAGGTACCCCGAGAGCTCGGTCGCGGCATCCGC
Source organism: Agromyces binzhouensis (assembly GCF_004135055.1). Taxonomy (GTDB): domain Bacteria; phylum Actinomycetota; class Actinomycetes; order Actinomycetales; family Microbacteriaceae; genus Agromyces; species Agromyces binzhouensis. Next base: position 3,302 of record NZ_SDPL01000309.1, read on the forward strand.
GAGTGCGAAGCCGGCGCTCGCGACGGCTTCGGCGATCGGCGCGAGGGCCGGGTCGTGCGCGACCACCCGGTCGACGTGGCGGCGCGCCGACTCGACGAGGGTGATGGCGTCCGGCGTGTCGTCACCGGCGACCTCGGCCGAGATGAGCTCTCGTGCCTGGGCTGCGGCGAGCCGCAGGTCCTCGAGGTTCGTGAGGCGGTCGGCACGCTCCTGCAGCGCGTCGTCCTCGCCGGGTTGCGGGTCGGCGGCCTCGAGCTCGTCGAGCGCGAGCCGGAGCTCCTCCGCCTCGCGCAGCCGCTCATCGTGATGCTCGCGGAGGGAGCGGAGCTCGTCGGCCCCGGCGCGCCAGGCACGATAGGCGTCGCGGTACGCGGCGTGCACGCCGGCGAGCTCGGGCCCGGCGAACCGGTCGAGCGCCTCGCGCTGCGCGGTCGCCGAC
>NZ_SDPL01000031.1 GCF_004135055.1 Agromyces binzhouensis
CATCCGTCCGCCGGGGCGTGCGCGGCGCGGCGCGTCGCACCGCGCGTGCGTTCCGGCGGCGAGGGGGTGGCGCGTGACGAAACTGGTGCTCGCGCACGACTACCTCGTGCAGGTCGGCGGCGCCGAGCGCGTCGTGGCGGAATGGGCTGCCGGCTTCGACGCGCAGCGCGTGGTCACGCTCGCGTACCGGCCCGAATCGACGTTCGCCGCGTTCGCCGCGATGGACGTCGAGGCCTCCATCCCGGCCGCGATGTCGGGCCAGGTCGAGCGGATGCTGCCGGCGCTGCCGGCCATCGCGGCGCGGACGCGGGTGGCGGGCGGCGACGTCGCCCTCGTGTCGTCGAGCGGGTGGGCGCACCGGTTCCACTACGAGATGCCGCATGTCGTCTACGTGCACAGCCCCGCCCGATGGCTCTACGCGGCCGACGACTACCGGCTTCGGCTGAGCGCCGTGCGACGAGCGGGCCTCGCGGTGAGCACGCCGATCCTGCGTCGCGGCGACGCCGAGGCGATGGCGCGGGCGACCGCGATCGTCGCGAACTCCGAGGTCACGCGCGAGCGCATCCGGGAAGCGTACGGACTCGAGTCGATCGTCGTGCACCCGCCCGTGGAGCCGGTCGCCGACGAGGCGGTGGCGCCCGGTCGCGAGCTCCCACGCGACTTCGCGGTGGTCGTCGCGCGCGACCGCGGTTACAAGAACGTGTCGCTGGCGGTCGAGGCCGCGCGAGCCGCCGGGCTCGAGATCGCCGTCGTCGGCTCGGGCTCGGAATCGCTCGACGACCCGGCCGAGGGCGTGCACGGCCTGGGCCGCGCGACCGACGCCGAGCTGTGCTGGGTGTACCGGAACGCCGCGGTCGTGATCGGCGCGGGCCGGGAGGACTTCGGCCTGACGATCCTGGAGGCGGCGCTCGAGGGCACGCCGGCGGCGACCGTCGCGGCGGGCGGGTACCTCGAGACCGTCAGCCCCGGAGTGAGCGGCGCGCTCGCGGCATCCGCCACCGTCGACGACCTCGCCGACGCGATCCGGACGGCCCGCGGGGTGGACCCCGCCGGCGTCCGTGATTGGGGACGCGCGTTCCGGCGCGACGCGCACGTCGCGCGGCTCGCTAGCCTGATCGAGGAGGCGGTGGGGCGGGCGTGAATGAATCGCAGGTGAGCGTGCCACTGCAGGTGCGCCTGCGCTTCGGGCATGCCGCGGTGCAGCGTGTCGCCGCGTCCGCGGGTATCGACCTGCTCCACATCAAGGGCGCCGCCGTCGACCCGGAGTTGCGCCCCGAGGGGTACCTGGGCAGCGACGTCGACGTGCTCGTCCGCCCCGACCACGTCGACGCGATCGATGCGGCACTTCGCGAGCAGGGTTGGGAGCTGTACAGCACCTTCCAGCACGGTTCGCCGTTCGGCCATGCGCAGACGTACCTCCACCCCGCATGGGGGTACGTCGACATCCACCGACGCTTCCCGGGGATCCGACTGCGACCCGACCAGGCGTTCGAGCTGCTCTGGTCCGGCCGCCACGCGTTCGACATCGCCGGCGTCGCGTGCCAGGTGCCCAGCCGGCCCGCACAGGCGGTGATCCTCGTGCTGAACGCCGCGCGCTCCGCGAAGGGCGCCCGAGCCGACGTGATCACGGTCTGGGAGCGTGCAGACCCGGACCGCCGAGCGGAGATCGACGGACTCGTGGAGCGACTGCACGCGGAGGTCGCGTTCGCCGCGGCCGCCGGCGGGCTCGACCGGTTCCGGACGGACCGGGAGTACCGGCTCTGGAAGGTCGTCTCCGAAGGCGGATCGCGATCGGCCGAGTGGTGGGCGCGCATCCGTTCCGCGCCGACGACCTGGGCCGGCGTCCGCATCGCGCTGCGCGCTCCGCTCGTGAACGTCGACCACCTGGCGCACCGCCTCGGGCGGAAGCCGACCCCGTTCGACATCGCCGTCGAGTTCGTCCGCCGACCGCTCGTGGCGGTGTTCGAGGGCATCAGGAGCGCCTGGCGCCGCGTGGGGCCCAGGCGGGTGGTGCGCTGATGGGCGGGTATCGGCCGGCCGACGCGACGAGCGTCGTGGAGCACGAGGACGTGCTCTACGCCGCGACCCTGCCCTCGGGGCCGATCCTCGTGCTCGACGGCATCTCGGGGCTCATCTGGGAGGTGGCCTGCGAGGACTCGGACGCGCCGGTCGTCGACCGCGTCGCCGAGCTGACGGGAGCCGACCCGGGTGACATCCGCTCCGAGGTGGAGCGCTTCGTCGGCGACCTCGTCGACCGGGGGCTGCTCGTGCCGCGCGCGGGCTGACCACGACCGCCGCCGCACCGTGGCCCGCGCGGCCGCGGCTATGATTCCGGGAGGCCCGCCCGACCGGGAGCTCCGGGCGGAGGCCGTGGAGGCGCAGGATGGCACGAGCCCGGGTCGGAGGCGGCCTGATCGCACAGCTGCGCCTGATGCTGCACATGGCGGACGTCGATCCCAGGCGGTGGCTCGCGGGCACGGTGGCGGCCTCCCTGGTCCTCGCAGCCCTCGACACGCTCGGCGTCGCGGCCATGGTGCCGCTCACCCAGCTCGCCACGGGCGGAGACCTCGATTCGGGCACCCTCGGCTGGATCTCCGACCTCGTCGGCACGACCGACCGGTCGGTGCTCATCCCGATCGTGGCGATGTTCGTCGCGGCCGTCTTCATCGTGAAGAGCATCGGCGCGATCCTGTTCCGGTGGTGGTTGCTCGGCCGCACGACGAAGATCTCCGCGCTCTCCTCGGCCGAGCTCGCTCGCCGCTACGCGCTCGCGCCGTACGCCGAGCACCGCGCCCGCCGCATGAGCGAGATCTACCGGAACATCAACGACGCGACGAACCAGTCGGCGAGCGTCCTGCTGGGCCTCGTGAGCATCGCGACGGACGCCCTCGTGCTGGTCGCGATCACCATCGTGCTCGCGATCGCGTCGCCGGCCGTCACGCTGTTCGCGGTCACGCTGTTCGCGGTCCTGGTGTTCGGCGTGCAGATGAGCCTTCGTCGCCGCCAGTACCGCATCGGCGAGGAGATCGCCGCCGCCGGCCTCGCATCGTGGCAGTTCCTGCTGCCCGGCCTCGACGGCTTCCGCGAGGCGAGGCTGACCGGAAGCTCGAACGCGTTCATCGACGGGTTCCGCGAGTCGCGGCTGCGCCGGGCACGTGCGTCGCGCGAGATGGGCATCCTCTCCGACGCACCGCGGTACCTCCTCGAGATCGGCTTCATCTTCGCGATCCTCGGCATCTCCGCCATCCTCTTCACGACCTCGACGCCCGCCGAGGCGGTCACGGTGCTCGGCGTGTTCGCCGCGGCGTCGCTGCGCGCGCTTCCGACGCTGAACCGCATCTCGGGCAGCTTCGCGACGATCCGCACCGGTCGCGCCGGACTTGACATCGTCTCGCGCGCGGTCGCCGAGCTCGACGCCGGAGGACGGCACGACGAGCGGCCCCACAGCCGGGAGCGCTTCGAGGGCGACATCCAGCTGCGCGACCTCGGGTTCCGATACGCCGACGCCGAGGACTTCGTGCTCCGCGAGGTGTCCCTTCGGATCCGGCACAACGAGACCACCGCCTTCGTCGGCTCCAGCGGGGCGGGCAAGAGCACGCTGCTCGACCTCGTGCTCGGACTGCTCACGCCCACCGAGGGGGCGGTCGAGGTCGGCGGCCGTTCGATCCGCGACGACCTGGCCTCGTGGTACGCCGAGCTCGGCGTCGTGCCGCAGGACGTCTTCCTGCTGAACGACACCCTGACGGCGAACATCGCCTTCGGCGTCCCGGACGACGAGGTCGACCTCGCGAGGATCCACGAGGTCATGGTCATGGCGCAGCTGGACGCGCTCGTGGCCGCCCTCCCGCAGGGCCTCGACACGGTCGTGGGCGAGCGCGGGGTCCGGCTGTCGGGCGGCCAGCGGCAGCGCATCGGCCTCGCGCGGGCACTGTACCGTCGCCCGAGCGTCCTCGTGCTCGACGAGGCGACGTCGGCGCTCGACAACCTGACCGAGCACGAGATCGCGACGACGCTCGCTCGGCTGCAGGGCAGCCTCACGATCCTGATCGTCGCGCACCGGCTCTCGACCGTCCGCCATGCGGACACCCTCGTCTTCCTCGCCGACGGACGCATCGAGTCCGAGGGCACCTTCGACGAGGTCCGAGCGCAGAACGCGGACTTCGCGAGGCTCGTCGAGCTCGGCGAGCTCGACTGACCCAGCGGGCGTCGGGTCGGCGGCCGGGGGCCGTTCAGGCGGTCGGGGTCGCCCGGATGGAGCGGTCCAGGGCGTCCATGAGCGTGGCGCTCCGCCGCGGATCGACCTTCCTGCAGAAGGGGGATCCCGACGCCCGGAGCACGTCGAGGTCGTCGAGCGTGCGGGTCGTCGGGCGGTCCGCCTCGACATCCCACGTCACCTGCGTGACCGGCGGCATGCCGTTCGGCGGCGCGTGCCACGACAGGGCGGTCACGAGCGCCGACTCGTCGGGGATCACCGAGTGCCGGTAGAGACGGCGCAGCGGCGATCCCGGCGCGAGGTCCTCGTCGAGCAGGCGGTCGAGTTCCCGGCGGCCGAGCGCGATCCACTGGCTCCCGCCGAAGCAGGGGCGTTCGGCGGAGAACGGGGTGCGGAGCCGTCGGATGCCGTAGTGGAGGCCTCGCCCGCGCGTCACGATGCGCACCCCGAGCACGGGTTCGAGGCGGAGGGCGACCGCGCCCCTGATGCGCCGCCAGAGGCGGTTCGCCGCTCCGTCGCCCGGCCGTAGCCCTGCCATGGCGGCGGGTGAGCGGAACCAGCGGTACGTGTACCGGGTGAGCTGGTCGTCGCCCTCGCCGCGGCGCCGTCCCCAGTGCGGGGTGTACCGGAGTTCCCGCGCGTCGCCGATCCAACCGCCGGTGGCGACCGCCTCGGCCTCCCATTCGTCGAGCCGTCGGATCGGGTAGTCGCGGCCCGAGACGAGGCAGACGAGATCCGGATCCACCAGGTCGCGGGCACGGCCGAACGCGAGCAGCGTGGCCTCGACCAGTTCCCAGGATCCCCAATCGGTGGCGAGCCCGTGCTCGAAGACCTCGACGCGGGCGTCGTCGACCTCGGACGGGAATCGGGTCGTCCGGGCGTCATGCGCGACGATGACGTGCGCCTCGGGGCTCGACGAGCGGATGGCGCGCACGAGGCGCTCGGCCTGGCCCCAGTCGTCGTGGGTGAGGACGACGTACACCGTGCGGATCGGTCGGTCGACGACCCCTCGCGAGTCCGGATTCCGAGCCATGCGGCCAGCCTAGGACCGGGCAGGTCGGCGACGCCCCGCCCCGCGACCGCGTCGGCGTGGATAGAATCGCCCCGATCACCGAGCCGAGACGGGAGAGCATGGGCGACGGACCGAAGCTCAGCGTGTGCATCGTCACGTACGAGCGTCCGGCGTTCCTCGAGCGCTGCCTGCGCTCGCTCGAGGCGGGCCTCGACGCAGATGCGCAGGTGATCGTGGTCGATGCCTCCGCTGAGGACCGCAGCGGACTGGTCCGGTCGATCCGGGCGAGCGCGATCTACGTGCACGCGCCGCACCTCGCCGGGTGGATGACCCGATCGCGGAACGAGGCGCTGCGTCACGCGCGGGGTGAGATCGTGACGTTCCTCGACGACGACGTCGTCCTCCGCCCGGGGTGGGAGTCGGCGCTCCTGGCCGCCTTCGCCGACCCCTCGGTCGCCGCGGTGGCGGGCCGCACGTGCAACGGCCACGACGGCGAGGAGCACTACGCGCTCCCGGTCGGACGGCTGCTGCCCGACGGTCGACTCACGGACGGATTCGCGTCCGTGCAGGACGGATTGGTCGACATCGACCACGGTATCGGCGCGAACATGTCCTTCCGGCGCTCGCTGCTGGCCGAGCTCGGCGGCTTCCGCGACGACTACCCCGGCACCGCGCTCCGCGAGGACACCGACATCTTCCTCAGGGTGCGTGCGCTCGGGCGACGCGCGGTGTTCGCGCCCGATGCCGCCGTCGACCACCTGCCCGCCCCGCACGTGCGCGGCGCGCGCTTCGACACCCGCTACAAGCTCTACGGGCGTCGGAACCACATGGTCCTCCTCGCCCGCGACGGCGGACTCGGTTCGCCGCTGCTCCGGAAGTGGGTCGGCGGCCAGTTCGCCGCGGTGGGCCGGAGCCGAGGGATCTCGGCGAAGGCGAAGCGACTCGGCGTGACGATCGTCGGGGTGGCATGGGGCACCGGGGCGGCGTTGCGCCAGGCGAAGCCGCGCCCGCTGCCCCCGCGTCGCGAGGACGCACTCGGTCGTGAGTTGCGCGCGGCGCTCGGCGACGGCGTCAGCGCCTCGCATCCGGAACGGACCCGCGGGGAAGGCGGCCGATGACGCGGGCGGCCCGGCCGGCGATGCGGCTGAACGCCTACGTGCTCGCCGGCGATCCGGCGTGGATCGCCGAGAGCCTCGGTTCCTACTATCCGCTCGTCGAGCGGATCGTCGTGTCCTACGACCGGTCCCATCGATCGTGGTCCGGCCACCCGCTCTCCGTGGAGGAGTCCCTCCGCCGCATCAGCGCGCTGGACCCGGAGGGCAAGGTCGTGCTGCTTCCGGGCGACCATGTCGCGGTGGATCGATCGCTGATGGCGACCGAGACCGCCCAGCGCCAGGCGGCGCTCGATGCGGCCTCCGAAGGGGCGGACTGGGTGCTGCAGCTCGACACCGACGAGGTGCTGCCGGCGCCCGGAGTCCTGCTCGACCAGCTGGCGGCCGCCGACGCGCGCGGCGCGGGTGCACTCGACTTCCCGCTCAGGAACCTCTACGCGATGACGGAGGACGGCCGCTTCCTCGAGCAGTGCGGACGGTTCTGGACCACGCAGGCGGCCTACCCGGGCCCGGTCGCCGTGCGGGCCGGGACCGCGCTCACCGTGGCGAGGCAGGCTCGCGGCGTCCTCCACCATCGCGTCGACGTCGCACCTCGCAACACCGATCCGGCCCACCCTCGCAACACGCGGGTCGACGCCGTGATTCCGGCCGCCCATGCGGTCCTGCACCTGAGCTGGGTGCGGACCGAGGAGCAGATGCGCGAGAAGCGCGACGTCTCGGGCTACGCGGCGAACCGCGATTGGGACCGGGACCTCGCCCGCTGGCGCTGGCGGGCGAAGCACCCGTTGCTGACCACGGCAGCGGCGCCCGTGACCCGCAGGTGGTGGGACCGCTACCGGCTGGTGGCCGTGCCGCGGCTCTCGGGCTCCCGGCCCTGACGCCTCGCCGAGACCGACTCGCCGCGTGGTCAGCCGCGGCGCCGACCGCCGATGCGGCGTCCGATGCGCCGAGCCGATCGCGGGAGCATCGCGACGACCCGATCGCGCCGGCGGGGGAGGATGTCTCGCGCGATCGTCAACGCCTCGCGATAGGCGCGGAGGTCGCGCGCCCGCCAGCAGGCGCGGAGGGCCCACTCCAGCACGTGTCGGTAGTACGGCGAGTACGCCTCGAGCGGCCGGTGCGGCGGGGTGGGCAAGGTGCTCGGCTGCCAGAACGAGCGGATGGCGCGAAGCGCCGTGAGGCCCTTCAGCGGTGAGCCGGTCCGGGTGATCGACCGAGCGTCGTCGCGGAAGTACGCGAGCCGCTCGGGCAGCGAGCGCCATTCGGTGAGGCGCGCGACGTTCACGTACATGACCCAGTCCTGCGCGGTGACGAAGCCGTGCGGGAACCCGCCCGCTTCGACGATGACGTCGCGCCGGACTGCGGTGGTGCTCATCGAGCCGCGCATGCGCTCGAGGAGCAGGTCGAAGCTGCGACCCTCGATCTGCAGGTAGGAGAGGTCCTTCCTCGGCTCGGCGGTACGAGCCGCCGCGAGGCACTCGTCGAGCGTGCGTGCGGAGAACTCGTCGCCGGGGCCCGCCACCGCCGCGAAGCTCCAGTAGGCGGTGTTCATGGCCAGCGTTCCGGTCGCGGCCTCGGCTTCGACGCGGTCGAGGTAGCCGGGGTCGAGCAGGTCGTCGTCGTCGAGGAAGCAGACCCAGTCGGTCTCCACTCGGGAGAGCCCGGCGTTCCGCGCCGCGGCGACGCCGGCCTTCTCGATCGGTGCGACTTCGACGGGTCGGCCGCGCAGCACGGCGATCGCGGGATCGTCCAGGCCGTCGGGCACGACGACCACCCGGTCGAACGGACGCGTCTGCCGGAGGGCGCTGTCGACCGCCTGGGTCACGAGGTCGGGTCGCCGATGGGTCGGGATGACGAGGGCGAACGTGACTCGGGGGCGTCCCGCTCCGCGATCGTCTGGCACGCGTGTCATCGTAGCCGTGGGTTCCGCCGCCGCGGGCACCTGCGATACTGGAGCGAATCTCACTGAAGGACCGGGGCCATGAGTTCGACGAGCGAGCGCCGGGCGATCCGGCACCTGCGGGTCGTCGAGTGGTGGTCCGGTGTCTGGCGCTGGGTGCTGATGGCGTTCGGCGCGGTCGCGGTCATCTACCTGCTGCTCGACCGCGGGGCCAGCGGTGGGGCGGTCATGGCGGTCGTCCTCGCGGCGTTCATCGTGGCAGCGTCGCTCACCGGGTCGAAGCCGCTCGCCATCGCGCTGTTCGCCGTGCCCGGGCTCCTGATCCCGCAGCGCATCGGGATCGGCGGCGGCGACCTCTCCGTGTCGGACGCCGCGCTCGCCGCGGCGTTCGGCACCGCACTCCTGCTCGGTCAACGGCCCTACAGCACGCCCCTGCGCCGGCTGCTCATGCTCAACCTCCTCTACCAGTTCGCGACGCTCTTCACGGTGCTGGTGAATCCGTACCTCGCCAACACCTTCGAGTGGTTCCACGCGTGGCTCCTCGTCTCGGGCGCGCTCATCGTCGGCTGGGCGCTCGGGGCGGCCGGGTACGGCCGTCTCGCCCTGTCGATGATCGTGTTCACCGCCTGCGTGCTGGCCTTCATCACGCTCGTGCAGGCCGCAAGCCAGTACACGGTCGGGAACTTCGGTCCGGCGGCGCCCTCGTGGCCCATCTCGATGCACAAGAACTTCGTCGGCACGGTCTTCGCCTTCGCGGCGGTGATCGCGTACCTGAATCCGGACTGGGTGGGCTGGACGAAGGGCTGGTCGCGACTCGCGTTCTGGATGCTCGTCGCCGGCACGGTGGCGTCGCAGTCGCGTCAGGCGCTCATCGGGCTGATGGCCGCGGTGATGGTGGCCGTGATCCGCCGCAGCACGTCGCGCCGCTCGCGGATCCTGATCCTCCTGCTGCTCATCCCGGCGGCCTGGCTGATCGTCTCGATGGTGGTCGAGCAGGTCCAGTCGCAGAACCAGCACAACTCGGTGTTCCAGCGGCTGGACTGGTTCCGCGAGGTCTACCACTTCTGGCGCGAGTCACCCATCTTCGGGCACGGCCTCAGGTACTGGTACCAGCCGGGGAACCTCCCCTACCAGCCGCCTCAGGGCGAACTCGAGGTGCTGGCGAGTGCCGGCCTCGTCGGGCTCGCCGCCTTCGCGGTGATGTGGGTCGGAATCCTGCTCGTGCTCTGGCACATCGACCCCCGCTTCGGCACCCTCGCGGTGGCCGTCGTGTTCTCCCGGCTCGTCCAGGCGCAGTTCGACCTGTTCTGGGTCGCCGCGCAGGTCTCGATCCCGTTCGTGATCGCCGGCGTCTGCCTCGGCGCGATGGCCAGAGAGGAACGTCGTGCCGACGTGGAGGCGCTCGCACCACCTGGGCGGGCCCTGGCCGGCCCGGCCTCCAGGGGGGTCCGCTAGGCGCGGACGAGCAGGTTGGCCGTCACGAGTTCGTCGAGGGTCGCCTCGATGATCGCCGCCGGGTCGACGCCCGGGGGCGGCTCGGGCATCTCCTTCAGCGCCGCGTCGGTGATCTCGGCCGCCGTGCTGTCGGCGGCGGAGAACCACAGGACCGGTCCGAGCCCGTCGAGCACGGTCACCAGGTTCTGGCGGAACACGACGAGCGCATCGTCGACGCTCAGTGCGTCGCGGTACTCGCTCCGCCGATAGAGCGTTCCGGGGGCGGCCTCGACGACCACCTCCTCCTCTCCGAGCTTGGCGCCGCAGTCGCAGTCGTTCGTCGACACGCCCACGTCGACCAGATGGGGCGACTCGTCGGTCCGTGTCGAGAGGATCTCGTCGACCAGCTCGCCGAGCGTCTCTGCCTCGGAGTACACGACGCGGCGCACGCCGCCCGTCGACAGGATCGTCGAGACGAGCGTGCGCAACGGGTTCCGGAGCGACGAGAGGAAGCTCGTCTGCGGGACCAGAGCCTCGAGCGACTCGAGCACCGGGATCGTCTCGACGTACGGCTCCGCGATGCCGTCGCGACGGTCGAGCACGACGATGGCGTCGAGCACGAGCGGTGCGTCGGGCAGGCCGCGGAGACCCTCCGAGGAGGCCGGATGCGGGGTCTTGGAGTCGGGATCCGTGCCGATGGACAACGGCTTCCGGTACGGCACGACGTCGCCGCCCGGGTAGACGGCGAGCGTCTCGTCGGTCACGTAGCCGTAGTGCCGCCCGAGTGCGCGGGAGGCCGTCGTCTTGCCCCGGCCGGAGGGGCCGACGAGTGCGATGACGCGACCGTCGTCGAGCGCGACGCCTCCGGCATGCAGCATGAGGGCCGAGCCGCTCAGCCCCGCGATGCCGGCGAGCGTCGCCTCGGAGACGATCCGGGCGGCGAGCTGCTCCGCCGACGGCGCAGAGATGATGCGGTGCTGCGGGTCGGACGAGTGCCGGCCGTTGCCGAGGTTGGCGGTCAGCGTGACCGTCGGTTCGGCGCCGTCCTCGACGAGGTCGACCCAGTGGCCGCGGATGCGCTCGCGGAGTTCGGCGGGCACGGAGGCGTCGAAGTCCACGCGTACCACGGAGTCGAGGACACGCACGTCGAAAGCGGTTGACATACCATGGACCCTACTCGCTCATGGTCCACCGCACCGCGGATGGGACGATGGCACGACCCGGAGGTGTCCATGGAACTGCGCGACTACCTCCGCGGGCTGCGCCGGCATTGGGTGGCAATCCTGCTCCTGACCCTCGTCGGCGTGGGCGCGGGCTACGGCTGGACGGTGCTCCAGACGCCGGTCTACGTGGCGAGCACGAGCGGGATCGTGCAGTCCACCGGTGTCGGCGACGTGTCCAACGTCTCGCTCGGTGACAGCGTGGCGCGCTCGCGGGTGCCCTCCTACCTGGTCATGGCCGGCTGGACCGATGTCGCGCAGGGCGTCATCGACGACCTCGACCTGTCGACCACGCCCGAGGCGCTGATCCAGCGCGTCACCGTCGAGAACCCCACTGGCACCGTCATCCTCAGCGTCACCGCACAGGCGCCGACGGCCGAGGGCGCGCGAGAACTGGCGGAGGCGTGGCTGATCTCGCTCGGCTCGGTCGTCGAGGAGGTCGAGGTCGAGAGCAGCCCGACCGGCGCGGCGCCCGTCCAGGTCGTCACGCGAGAGTCGGCATCGCTGCCCACGAGCCCCGCTTTTCCCGACGTCCAGACCGCGCTGATCGTCGGAGGCGTGCTCGGCCTGGGCTTCGGCATCGCGTTCGCGATGATCCGAACCGCCGCGGACCGGCGCATCAGGAACGCCGAGGACACCGAGTCCAAGACCGGCGTCGCGGTGGTCGGCACCATCCCGTGGGTCGCCGGGTTCGACTCGGGTGAGCGTCTCGTCGACACCTCGGCGGCGAACCGCACCGGGCGGACGGGCACGTTCGCCGTCTCGGAGGCGCTCCGCTCGCTGCGCACCAACCTGCAGTTCATGGACGTCGACCATCCGCCGAAGACGATCGTGGTGACGAGCCCGCTCCCCGGAGACGGCAAGTCCACGATCGCCTGCAACCTCGCCCTCACGCTGGCAGCGGCGGGATCGACGGTGGTCCTCGTCGACGGCGACCTGCGACGCTCGATGGTCGCGAAGACGATGGGGCTGCCGAGCGGCGCCGGTCTCAGCGATGTCCTCGCCGGTCGCGCGGCGCTCTCCGAGGTGCTCCAGCGCACGCCGAAGTCGAACAACCTCCTCGTGCTCGCCGCGGGCAGCGTGCCCCCGAACCCCAGCGAGGTGCTCGGCTCCGAGCGCATGCACACCCTCATCGCCGACCTGACGAAGCACGCGACCGTGATCATCGACGCTCCGCCGCTCCTGCCCGTCACCGACGGCGCCGTGCTGGCCCACCAGGCCGACGGCGCGCTCGTCGTCGTCACGCTCGGCAAGACCACGTACGACCTCCTCGAGAAGGCACTGGACACCCTCCGCAAGGCGCGGGGTCGAGCGCTCGGCATCGTCCTGAACAAGGCGCCGATCCGGGGAGCGGATGCCGCGACCTACTCGTACGAGTACCGGCGCGACTACACCTCCTCCGGTTCCGAGGGGACGACCGAGGCCTCGCCCGAGACCGGGAAGCCGGACTCGAAGCGGCGTGGGCGCAAGCGCGCCGCGAAGGACGCCGAGCTCGTGACCGAGCCGCCGGCGAACGAGCGCGGTTCGCGCGACTGACGCGTGGCCGGAACCCAGTCGCACGGGACGCTCGGCGCGGCATCCGTCGAGGGCCGCCCGCGCATCGCCCTCGTCAGCTCGTCGTTCGCGCCCCACGTCGGAGGCGTCGAGGAGCACGTCCGCCAGGTCGCGCACGAGCTGCGGTCCGACGGCTGGGCGGTCGAGGTGTGGTCCGTCGATCGCGGCACCGGCCCGGTGGTCCGCCTGGTCGAGGGCACCACCGTGCGCTATCTCCCGACGCCCCTGCCGACGGGGTCCCTCGGCGGCGTCGCACGGTTCGTGCGCGCGCTCCCCGACGCGTGGCGACGTTGGCGACGGGCGAGTCGGGAGTTCCGGCCCGACGTGATCCACGTGCACTGCTTCGGACCGAACGGCGTCTACGCCCTGGCGCTCAGCCGACGTCTCCGCCTGCCGTTGGCGGTCACCTCGCACGGCGAGACGGTCGCCGACGACAACGCCGTGTTCGAGCGGTCCGCGGTGCTCAGGACCGCCTTGCGTCGCGCACTCCGCCGTGCAGCGGCAGTGACGGCCCCGTCGACGTTCGTCCTCGACGAGCTCCGACGCGACCACGGCCTCTCCGGCGGCGACGTCGTCCCGAACGGGGTCGACCTGTCGCTGGTCGGCGATGCCGATCGCAGTCCGTTCGCCGGGCGCTACCTGCTCGCCGTCGGCAGGCTCGGGCGGGTGAAGGGGTTCGACCTGCTCGTCGAGGCCATGGCGGGCCTCGGAGCCGATGCGGGAGTGCGGCTCGTGATCGTGGGTGACGGTCCCGAGCTGGAGCGCCTCCGGGCTCTCGTCGCCGAGCTCGGACTCGCGGATCGCGTGGAGTTCGCGGGCCGCCTCGATCCGGCTGCGGTCGCGGACGCGATGGCCGGCGCGGTCTCCGTCGTCGTGCCGAGCCGAATCGAGGCGTTCGGCATCGTCGCCCTCGAGGCGTGGCGGAGCGGCGCGCCCCTCGTCATGACCGACCGCGGCGGCGCGGGCGGCTTCGTAAGGGACGGGGTGGACGGCGTCCTCGTCGATCCGCTCGACGGCGCGGCCCTGCGCGCGGCGATCGTCGCCGTCGTCGGCGACGAGCGACTTCGCGCCGACCTGGTGGCAGCGGGGCGGCTGCGGGTGGCCGAGTTCACGTGGGCGCGCGTGGCTCGGGCGTACGAAGAGCGATACGAGGCGGTCTCCGGCACGAGCGGAGACGGCGCTCGTGTCGCGGGAGGGGTCGAGCGGTGACGTACACGAACCCCGTGCGTCGGCGTGCACGCCAGGTGCGCAGGCTCGCTGCCGCATCGACGCATCGGGCGATGTGGCGCGGCGGGGTCGTCGTGCCGGCGACGTGGTGGGACGGGCACCCGAACTTCGGCGACGACCTGACGCCGTGGCTGCTGCCCGCCTACGGCATCGCGCCGGTGCATCGGGTCGCGGGTCGTGCGCGGCTGTCCGGGGTCGGCAGCATCCTCGAGTTCCTGCCCGAGGACTACGCGGGCGCGGTGTGGGGCAGCGGTCTGATGTACGGACGCCCGCACCCGCTGCCACGGGCGGAGATCCTCGCCGTGCGCGGGCACCTGACTCGCGACCTCATCGGAGCACCGGACGACGTCGCGCTCGGCGACCCCGGCCTCCTCGTCGCCCGGCGGGCACCACGCCCGCGCGTGCGGTGGGACGTCGCGCTCGTCCCGCACGGACACCACCGCGGGCACGAGCCGTTCATGTCGATGGCGGATGCCGCGGGGCTCCGCGTGCGCGTCGTGAACGTGCACCAGTCGGCGGCGCGGGTGGTCCGCGAGATCGCGGCGGCCGACGCGGTCGTGACGACGTCGCTGCACGGACTCGTCACGGCGGATGCGTACGGGATCCCGGCGACGTGGACGATGCTCGACCCGCCGCTGAGCGGGGGCCCGTTCAAGTTCCACGACTACGAGTCGGTCGTCACCCCGGGGCGGAGCCGGTTCACGCCGTTCGACGCGGCGCTCGGACTGAGGGGCATGCTGGATGCTGCCGACGTCGCTCCGCGGGAGACCGTCGAGCGAGCCTGCGACGATCTCGAGCGATCGATCGCGCGGCTGGGCGACGTCGTCCCGGGATTGCCGCGCTACCCGGTCGGCGCGTTCGGCGTGCTCGCCGGCCGCGGCTAGGCGACCCGACGCGCTCGGGCCGGCCGGCCCGACGTCACGCGAGCTTCGTCCAGACCCGGGCGTGGGCCTCGGC
>NZ_SDPL01000310.1 GCF_004135055.1 Agromyces binzhouensis
CCTCGCCACCTCGGCGACGCTGGCTGCCGCGGCTGCGGCGGTCGTGGTGGTCGCCGCCGTCTCCGGCGGAACCCCGGGTCTCGGCGCGCTCGACTCCGCCACCGGCGCCGATGGCGGTGCGGCCGACATCTCGGCGGCGCCGCCCGGAATGGCTCCCCCCGAGATCGTCTCGACGGACCTGCCGGGCGAACCGGGTCCGACCCCCGACACCGGCGAAGTCCCGACCCCGCCGGAAGCGGCTGCACCAGATGCCGCATCGCCTGATGGTTCCGGCTCGCCGGGCGCCGGAGCGTCGCCGGGTGCCGATGACCCCACGGCCGGCCCGGAACCCGCCGCTCCGCCCCAGCCCGAACCCGGGAGCCCACCGGCTCCGGCGCCCGGGGACGGCGTGACGAACCCGGTCGCCGATCCGCAACCCTCCGCCGGGCTGTCGTTCACGGTCGGCGAACCGGGAGACGCGGGCTGGCGGCCGCTCGCGGTCACCGGCCCACCGGGTGCGGAGTTCACCATCTTCGACGACGGGACCGTCCTGATCCAGGGCGTGCTGGACGGCACCGGCACCGCGAACTTCGCCGTCCGCGGGTCGGTCAACGACCTGACGATCGGATACAGCTCGACCTCGGTGACGGCGGGGGGATCCGGATCGACCGGCGGCACGAGCGCGAAGTCGTCCGGCACGTCCGGCCCCGGACGAGGTGGCGGAACGCACCAGTGATCGGTGCGGCCACGCGGCGAACCCGCTCTTCGTTCCCGACGGGAACAGCCAGAACCACAACCAGTGCTCGGCGGGCTGACCCGCTGAGCCCGGCGGCGGCTATTCCGCCCGGCCGGCGTCGTCGGGCAGGATCGGCTCGACCGCGTCGGCGTGCCGTGCCGAGATGGCACGCGCCTTGCGCGTCGCGACCTCGATCAGGACGAGCAGCGCGGCGACCGCGAGCACGCTGAGGAGCGCGGCGACCGGGTCGCGCTGCGCGGCCTGGATGATCGCGTTGACCGTCGCGAGCCCGAGGATCCCGTAGAGCGTCGCCCACATCGCCCCGCCGACGACGAGCGCGGGGATGTACTTGACGAGCGGCATCCGCAGCACGCCGGCGGCGAGGTTCACCGCGGTCTGGAACCCGACGGTGAGGAACGACAGGGCCACGACCGGGGCGCCGAACCGCTCGATCACGGCCTCGGCGCGAGCGAGCTGCGGCGCCATCCGCCCGCGTCGTTCGATCAGTCGCTTGACGCCGGCGCGCGAGCCCCGACCGAGGGCGTAGGTGCCGCCCGCGCGCAGCAGCACGATCAGGAACAGCACGCCGATCGCCGCCGGAAGGGGCCAGCCCTCGAAGATCTCCACCGCACCGCCTGTCGCCGTCGTCGACCGCCGGGGGCGGCGACCGCCGCCCGGACGTCGCGGTCGTGGGTACGCCCCGAGTCTATCGTCGCGGTCCCTTCCGAGCCGGGCCGGGCGCCGATACTGTCGGTCCCGAACCTGTGGAGGGATCATCATGACGCGCAACCCGGTCAAGCTCATCTCCGAGGGCTTCTCGCCCGTACCGTCGCTGGAGGCGTACGACGGCGTGCGGGTCTCGGCGGTCGACGAGTTCGGCGGTGGCACCGGTGGCGCCGAACTCGACGCGATCGGCGTGCTCGTCTTCGACGAGGGGGATCTGCCCGAGGGCATCGGCCTCGACCGGGACGCGCTCGGGCGGGCGGGCTTCGAGGCGAAGGCGGGCCAGACGCTCATGCTGCCGCAACCCGGCCGCAGCCTGATCATCGTCGTGGGCGGCGGCCCCGAGGCCGAGGCGACGGATGCCACGCTCCGCGATGCGGGAGCGGCCTTCGTCCGGGCCGTCAAGAAGGCGACGACGGTCGGGCTGCGCGTGCCCTCGATCGGGTCGACGGATGCCGCGGCCGCGGCGCGTGGGCTCACCGAGGGCGTGCTGCTCGGCCGGTACCGCTACGACGCCCTCAAGGCCGAGGCGCGCGAGCCCGCGATCGAGCGCGTCGAGCTCCGTCTCGACGGGGTGGACGCGGAGGCGGCATCCGCCGGCATCGCCGAGGGCCTCGTCGCGGCGCGCGCGACGGCCATCGCACGCGACCTGGCGAACACGCCGCCCAGCCACCTCACGGCCACCGACCTCGGCGAGGTCGCCGAGCTGCTCGGCGGGCGGTTCGGGTTCGACGTCGAGGTGTTCGACCGCGAGCAGCTCATCGAGCTCGGTTGCGGGGGCATCCTCGGCGTCAACGCGGCGAGCGCGGAGGAGCCGCGCATGATCGTCCTGAACTTCCTGCCCGAGGGCACCGCGACGGGCCATCTCGGACTCGTGGGCAAGGGCATCATGTACGACTCGGGCGGCATCAGCCTGAAGCCGAGCGATCCGATGCACCTCCTCATGAAGATGGACATGGGCGGCGCCGCGGCGGTGCTGGGCGCGTTCACGGCGCTCCGCGACCTCGGAACCACCGCGCGCGTGACGGGCTGGCTCATGTGCACCGACAACATGCCGTCGGGGTCCGCGTACAAGCTCGGCGACGTCCTCACGGCCCGCGGCGGGAAGACCGTCGAGGTCAAGAACACCGACGCCGAGGGTCGGCTCGTCATGATGGACGGCCTCGTCCTCGCGACCGAGGAGGGCGTCGACGCGATCGTCGACATCGCGACGCTCACGGGCAGCGCGCTGCGCGCGCTCGGCGAGACGCATTCCGTCGTGCTCGGCACGAGCCAGCCGCTGATCGACCGACTGGTCGACGCGGGCGGTGCGACCGACGAGGCGACGTGGCAGTTCCCGCTCGTGCGCAAGTACCGCAAGCTCATGGAGTCGGACGTCGCCGACATCGCGAACCTCGGCGGCACGAACGCCGGCGCCACCACGGCCGCCCTGTTCCTCGCCGAGTTCGTCGGCGACACCCCGTGGGCGCACCTCGACATCGCCGGGACCATGAACGCCGACGCCGACGACGCGTGGCGCTCGAAGGGCGCGACCGGGTACGGAGCCCGCCTGCTCATCGAGCTGGCGCGGGGGTTCACGCCGGTCGACTGACGGATGCCGCGGGCGACGGGCGCTCGCGGTGGCGTCCAGCCGTCAGATCGAGGGCTCGGCGTGCGTCTCGACCCAGACCAGCAGCGGCTCCACGGCCCGCCACACACGATCGACGTCGCCCATCGTGGCCTCGGGCGGGAGGGTGCCGAGGCCGGCGAAGTGCGTCATCCGCAGCAGCTCGATGCGCGGGTGCTCGCGATCGAACCCGCGCGGCGCGGTCTTCAGGAACGGGCCGGCGAGTTCGAGCCCGCGTTCCTCGAGCGACCGGACGATCGCGTCGAGCTCGGCGGCAGCCGGGCCGTCCGCCGCGATGGCCTCGCGTGCGCGCTGCAACTGGGCGCGAGACGGTTCGTAGAGCCCTCCCCCGGCGTGCAGTCCGTCCGCGGAGACCGACACGTAGACGCCGCCGACCCGGCCGGCGGTCATCGCACCGTTGAGCTTGTACGGGGACTTGTCGGCACTGAAGCGCACGTCGCGGTTGGGCCGGAACACCTTCGCCGGACCGTAGCGCTCCCCCGCGATCGCGGCGAGCCGTTCGAGCGGCAGCCGGACGTGGCGCTCGTAGTCGGCGCGGTGCGCCTGCCACCAGTCGCGCGAGTTGTGCGCTTCGAGCTCGACGTAGAACGCGAACGCCTCGGGCCCGAACAGTCGCTCGTCGGGCGCGAACGGGTCACCGGGGGCGGCGGATCCTGCCGCTGGACGATCGGCGGTCATGATGCGCCCGGTCAGTCGGCCGCGGTCCGGCCGGCCTCGGCGCCCGGCCCGCGGCCG
>NZ_SDPL01000311.1 GCF_004135055.1 Agromyces binzhouensis
CGCGACTGGGCCGCGACGGTCGGTCTCGACCCGGCGACCGGGCTCGGCTGGGCCGGCGGCTACGTCGGCACGGGCGTGACCGCGACGAACCTCGCCGGCCGCACGCTCCGCGACCTCGTGCTCGGCCGCGACACCGAGCTCACCCGCCTGCCGTGGGTGAACCACCGTGCGAAGCGGTGGGAGGTCGAACCGCTGCGCTGGCTCGCCGTGCAGGCCATCTACACCGCGTACCACGCCGCCGACCGCGCCGAGCTGCGCGGTCGAGCGACCACCTCGCCGATCGCGAGGGTCGCCGACCTCGTCGCGGGCCGCTGACCCGTCTCAGGCCGGCTGCACCTCCGGGAAGATCCACGACCCGTCGAGGACCTCGGCCCGGGGCCGGTACATCCTCACGCCGTAGTTCCAGCCCTCCATCAGGCCGAGGCGGTTCGGTCGGCCGTCGTCGGGCCCCCCGAAGTTCACGGTCGTCGTGCCGTCGTCGTTGCGGGTCGCGGTCGTGCTGTTCACGCTCACCAGGCCGTCCGTGACCTCCATGAACCCCTTCGGGTTGTACACCGTGACCGACCAGAACGCGTCGACCGGCACGTCGCCGAGCTCGAGCCGATAGGCGCCGAGCGGCAGCTTCGGTTCGACGTTGAGGTAGAACGCCTCCGACTTCGGCAATCCGCCCCACCCGACCGCCGTGCCGATCAGGTGGTGCACGGGATCCACCTCGTCGCGACGGCCGAACGCCGTGGTGAAGCCCCGCACGCCTCGGCCGAGGGCGAGCAGTGCGTTCCGCGTCTCTGCGAGCGACGCCTCGTCGTACTCGGGCATCGGGAACGGCCCGCCGGTCGTCGCGTCGAGGACGAGCCCGTCCTGGAGCGCGTTGACGGCGGCGACGTCGTCCGGGTCGTCCGGGTTCACGAAGATCCGGGGCACGAGCACGACCCACTGCGTGTCGAAGTCGTCGGCGGTCAGCCGGTGCTCGCCGGGCTCGTGGAGGATGGTGGGGATGTAGTGGTCCTGGTCCACGATCATGAGCGACAGGTATCGGTCGCCGGGGTCGGGGATCGTGACCGTCGCGCCGTCGGTCACGTCGATCACCGCCATGCTGTACAGCGTGTCGCGGTTCTGCCGGACGACCGGCTGGTTGTCGAGCGGCGTCGGCGTTCGACTGTGCACCCAGCGCCCGGTGCCGCCCGATTGCGCGGCGAACGCCGCGAACATGCGGTTCGTCTCGGCGCGTGCGAAGTTGTCGACGTTGACGAGCTCGGCCATCTCGGTTCCCCCCGGATCGGTGGACGGTCGGGCACAGCCTAGTGTGCGACGGATGTCGCGGGTGACCTCTGTCCCGCGCGGCCGCCCAGGCGTGCGCGGCCGCGCAGGCGTGCGCGACCGTCGAGGGCCGCGTCGCACGTGGTCCCCGGCCTGCGATCGGAGTACCGTGCGAGTCAGCGGCACGCACGGTCGCGCCGAGGCGGGAGCGACGGATGGACCTCGCTGCGTCGGGCGGGAGCGGGCTGGGCCTCGCGGTGCTGCCGCTCATCGCGCTCTTCGCGTCGCTCGTGGCTGCCACGGCCGTCGGTTCGCTCGTCGTCGCCTGGCTGCAGAAGCCGCGCGACGCGGCGGATCCGTCGCTCGTCGACCCGGAGACGGTCGGACTGCTTCCGGTCGCGTACGTCTCCGGTTCCGCGTCCAACCGTTGGCTGCCCGCGGCCGTGGTCGAGCTCGCGCTCGACGGCGTGCTCACGATCGAGGACCGTCGCCCGGGCGGCGCGAGCGAGGACGGGCTCGATTCGGCTCGCGGCATCCGCCTCGTCTACGCGTCCGACCTGCCCTCGTCGGGGGCGGGGACTCCGCGCGACGTGTCGCCCGACCTCGTCCTCGCCGTCTTCGGGCCGGGGGCCACGGGAATCGCCTCGGTGATCGCGCACGGCGCCACCGTCGCCGTCGACCGCGTCGTGGCGCAGAACGGCGAGTTGGCCTGGGCCACCCGCCGACGGTTCCTCGATACGGCAGCGCGCTACCGCGAGCCGCGGCCCGTCGGACGATTCCGCACGGCATCCGTCGCCGGGGTCGCCGGCGTCGTGCTCGGCTTCGTCGCCCAGTTCGTCGGGAGTGGGACGGATGACTCGATCGCCTGGATCGCGCTCGCGATCGGTGCGCTCTCGCTCGTCGCACGTGCCGTGCTTCCGCGCTGGATCCCCCTCAACGCGACCGGACTCGCACTGCGGGAGCGGGCGAACGGCCTGCGCGAACGGATCGCCGGCGCCGACCTCCGTGACGTCTCCGTGGCGCGGTCGACGCTCCCGTGGGCCGTGCTCTTCGGCCAGGACGAGGTCATCGCGCGGGCGGCCGCGACCCTCGTGCTGCGCGATCCCGGGCTCCGCTGGTACTCGTCGGCGGAGCCGGCGACGCCGGAGCGGCTGTCGTCGTGCATCCGGGTCGCCTCGGACGCGCTCGTCCAGCCGATCGCCGTCGGCGACCGCGACGACGGGCGACTCGGGAATCGGCTCCTGGAGCAGCGGGGCCTGAACACCGACGGCGGGTACTTCAGCGAGACCAGGGGGTGGGGGAGGGGCGCGATCTACGGCGGCGCCGCCGGCGACGGGTTCGACGGCGGAGGCCTCGGCGGGTTCGACGGCGGTGGCTTCGACGGCGGTGGCTTCGACGGCGGCGGTGGCGGCCCGTAGGGACGGGTGCGGTCGGTCGTCCCGTTCGGCGCGTCGGTACCGAAGTACCGTGGATCGCGTGAACCCGCCCATGCCGCCTGCGCCGGAGCGGGTCGGCGTGCGGGGCGTGGCGGCGATCGCCGGGCTCGTGCTCGCCACGTTCGGAGCCGTGCTGCCGCAGGCGATGAGCGCCCCGACGCTCGCGCTCACGGCCGAGTCGTATTCCGCCACGGTCGCCGAGTCGAGCTGGGCGCTCACCGCGACGCTGATCGTCGCGGTCGCCTCGACGCCGGTCCTCGGCCGACTCGGCGACGCGTTCGGTGCGAGGCGGATGCTGCTGATGCTCCTGCCCGTCGTCGCGATCGGCCTCGTCATGGCGGCGCTCGCTCCCGACCTCGGCTGGCTCATCGCCGGGCGCGCCGTGCAGGGGCTCGCGGGCGGGGCGTTCCCGCTCGCGATCGCCTGCGTGCCGCATGTCGTGCCGACGCGTCGTCGCGCCGCCGCGGTCGGCTTGGTCACCGCGACCTTCGCGACCGGCACGGGCTTCGGCGTCGTGATCGCCGGGCTGCTCGTCGACCACGTCGGCGTGCGGGCGCTGTCATGGGTGCCGCTCGCGTTCCTCGCCGCCGCGGAACTGCTCATCGCGGCGTCGCTCCCGCACATCCCGACCCGCCCCGACGTGCACCTCGACGTGCGCTCGGCGGTGCGGCTGTCGCTCGGGCTCGCCGCCCTCCTGGTCGCGCTCACCGAGGCGCCGCAGTGGCCGCTGCCCGCGGTCGCGATGGCCGGATGCCTCGCGCTCGGCGCCGGCCTGATCGCGGCGTGGCTCGTCCGCGAGCACCGCAGCCCGGATCCGCTGGTCGATCCCCGGACGCTCCGGCGACGCGGTGTCTGGTCGACGCACCTGACCGCCATGCTGCTCGGCGCCACGCTGCTCGGCAGCTTCGTGCTGCTGCCCGCCTTCGCTGAGGCCCCCGCCGAGACCGGACGCGGGCTCGGACGAACGGTGACGGATGCCGCGCTGCTCCTGCTGCCGGCATCCCTCGCGATGCTCGCTGTCGGGCCGCTCTCCGGCGTGCTGCGCCGCCGCATCGGCACCCGCGCGCCGGTGCTGCTCGGCGCCGTGACCGCCGCCGCC
>NZ_SDPL01000312.1 GCF_004135055.1 Agromyces binzhouensis
CCCGCCGTGACCCGCCGTGCGGGCGCCGACGGCGCAGGCGACGCCTGGTACCTCGCGACGATGCTCGGACGCGACGACCTGCGATCCCTCGTCGGTCGTGCGCTCGAGGGCGCCGGCGTGGCAGCCGTGCCCGGCGCGTCCGCCGAGGTCGAGGTGACCCGCCGCTCCGCCGACGGACGGGCGTACCTGTTCGTCGTCAACCACGGAGCCGACGACGCCGACGTCGCTGTCCGCGGCACCGAGCTCGTGACCGGATCCGTCGTCGACGGGCGCCTCGTGGTGCCCGGCGGCACGGTCCGCGTGATCAGAGAGGAGGGAGCGGCATGACCGCACCCATGACCACCCCGACCGGCGTGCGCACCGCAGCGCGCGGCGGTGCCGGGACGACCCGGGCGGCCCGCCGCCGACGGGTGCAGCACCCGTGGGCGATCGTCGCGTTCGTCGCCCCGTTCGCGGCGATGTTCGCGCTGTTCTACCTCGTGCCCATCGGCGTGGCGATCTGGCAGTCGATGCTCGTCGTCGAACGCGAGGGCACCTACGGCGCCGCGACCGAGGTCTTCGGCGGGTTCCAGCAGTACGCGCTCGTCTTCCAGAACGAGGCGTTCTGGTCCTCGGTCGGCCGGGTCCTGCTGTTCGGCGTCGTCCAGGTGCCCGTCATGCTCGGGCTCGCGCTGCTGTTCGCGCTCCTGCTCGACTCGCCCCTGGTCCGCGGCAAGAAGTTCTTCCGGCTCGCGTTCTTCGCCCCGTACGCGGTGCCGGGCGTGATCGCCGCGATCATGTGGGGCTTCCTCTACTCGCCGAACCTCTCGCCGTTCGAGGCGCTCACGAGTCGCGTCGACCTGCTCTCCGCCGACTTCGTCCTCTGGGCCATCGCGAACGTCGTGACGTGGGTGTTTGTCGGCTACAACATGCTCATCATCTACTCGACCCTGCTGGCCATCCCGCAGGAGGTCTACGAGGCGGCGCGCATCGATGGCGCGGGCCAGGCCCGCATCGCCTGGTCGATCAAGATCCCGCTCGTGCGCCCGGCGCTCGTGCTCACCGCGGTGCTGTCGATCATCGGCACGCTCCAACTGCTCGCCGAGCCGCAGACGTTCCGCTCGTTCAGCTCGGCCGTCACGAGCACCTACACGCCGAACATGACGATCTACGCCACGAGCGCGGTTCCGAACGTGTCGCTCGCCGCGGCCTTCTCGGTCGTGCTCGCACTCGCCACGTTCATCCTCTCGTTCACGTTCCTGCGATTCACCCGACGGAAGGGGGCGGACGCATGAGCACCGCCATCGAACCCGAGGCGACCTCGGCCTCGCCCGCGGTGAACCCCCGCGGAATCGGCCGGCGCGGCGACGCCCACCCGGGCGGAACCCGCGGACGCGGTCCCCGCGAGAGCCTGTTCTCGCGCACGGGCGCCATGATCGTGATGGCCGTCTTCACGTTCTACTTCCTGGTGCCGATCTGGTGGCTGCTCGTGGCCTCCACGAAGGACCGCGGGCAGCTCTTCAGCACCAACCCCCTCTGGTTCGCCGACTTCCAGCTGTTCGAGAACATCGGCGCGCTGTTCGACTACCGCAACGGCGTCTACCTGCGGTGGATCCTCAACAGCCTGCTCTACGCCGGGCTCGGAGCGGTCGTCGCGACGGTGCTCGCCGCCATGTGCGGGTACGCCCTCGCGAAGTACCGCTTCCCGGGTCGCGAGACGATCTTCAACGTCGTGCTCGGCGGCGTCCTCGTGCCGGCCACGGCGCTCGCGCTGCCGCTGTTCCTGCTGTTCAGCCGCGTGCAGCTCACCGACACGTTCTGGGCGGTGTTCCTCCCGAGCGTCGTGAGCCCGTTCGGCGTGTACCTCTCGCGCGTGTTCGCCGAGGCATCCGTGCCGGACGAACTGCTCGAGGCGAGCCGCCTGGACGGCGCGGGGGAGCTCCGCACGTTCTTCACCGTGTCGATCCGGCTCATGTTCCCGGCGCTCGTGACCGTGTTCCTGTTCCAGTTCGTCACCATCTGGAACAACTTCTTCCTGCCGCTCATCATGCTGCGGAGCGAGGAGCTGTTCCCGGTGACCTACGGCCTCTACGCCTGGAACTCGACCATCAACCAGTTCCCCGAGCTGCGCACCTACGTGCTCGTCGGCTCGCTGCTCTCGATCATCCCGCTGATCATCACGTTCCTGCTGCTTCAGCGCTACTGGCGCACGGGCCTCGGCTCCGGATCCCTGAAGTAGACACCCCGCCCGGAGGCATCCGGGTGAACCCCCCCCACCGAGAAGAGGAAACCATGCGACACACGAAACGAGCGGTCACCGCAGCCCTGCTCACCTCCGCCGCACTCGCGCTGACCGGGTGCGCCGCGGGCGACGCGTCGTCGGGCGGCGACGCCGCCTCGTGCGAGCCCGCCGGCGAGGACGTCACGCTCGAGTTCACCAGCTGGATCCCGGGCATCGAGGACGCCGTCGCGGCCTGGAACGCCGAGAACCCCGACATCCAGGTCGAGGTGCAGACCGGTCCGAACGGCAACTCCGGCACGTACCAGAACTTCTTCAACCAGCTCGAGGCGGGCAACGCCCCCGACCTCGGCCAGATCGAGTACGACGCCCTGCCGAACTTCCGCGTGCAGGACGGCCTCGAGAACCTCGCCGTGTGCGAGGACGTCGCGGCCGCCCAGGACCAGTTCCTCGACTGGACGTGGGGCCAGGTCTCGCTCGGCACCGACGACGAGGCCTACGGCATCCCGCAGGACCAGGGCCCGATGGCGCTGTTCTACCGCAGCGACCTGTTCGAGCAGAACGGCATCGAGGTGCCGACCACGTGGGAGGAGTACCGCGAGGCCGCGGTGCAGATCCGCGAGCAGGGCGGCTACATCACGAACTTCTCGCAGACCGACATCAACCAGTTCGCCGGCTTCGTCTGGCAGGCCGGCGGCGAGTGGTTCGCCAACGACGGCGACGCGTGGGACGTCGAACTGACCAGCGACGCGTCGATGCAGGTCGCCGAGTACTGGCAGGACCTCATCGAGAACGACCTCGTCGCGACCTACCCCGCGTGGACCGACGAGTGGAACAACGCCTACAACTCGGGCGAGGTCTGGACCTGGAACTCCGCCGTCTGGGGCGCCAACTCGATCGCGTCGGGTGCGCCCGACACGGCCGGGAACTGGTCGGTCGCGCTCGCCCCGCAGTGGGAGTCGGGCGGCGCCGCCGCCGGCAACTGGGGCGGCTCGTCGATCGCGGTCTTCAAGGGCACCGACCACCTCTACGAGGCGGCGAAGTTCGCGCTCTGGCTGAACACCTCGGATGAGGCGCTCACCATCCTCAACGAGCAGGCCGCGATCTACCCGGCCACGAAGGCCGGCCTCGAGCTGCCCACGCTCACCGAGGGCGTCGAGTTCTACGGCGGCCAGGCGATCTACGACGTGTTCGCCGAGGCGTCGACGCAGGTCGACCCCGACTTCGTGTGGGGCCCGACGATGACGCAGGTGTACGCCGACGTCTCCGACGGGTTCAAGGGCGCCGCCTCCGGCAGCAGCACCCTCATGGAGGCGCTCGAGAAGGGCCAGGCGTCCACCATCGACGCGCTCGAGGCCCAGTCCATCCCGGTCGCGGAGTAACCTCACGCCGTGATCCACCACCTCCGTGCCGCGGGCGTCAGCCTCATCGTCGACGCCCGCGGCACGGCCGTGCCCGCGGTGCTGCACTGGGGGAGCGACCTCGGCGCGCTCGCGCCGGATGCGCTCGAGGCCCTCGCCGCGGCATCCGTGCCGGCCGTGCCGCCGTCGTCGATCGACACCCCGCTCCG
>NZ_SDPL01000313.1 GCF_004135055.1 Agromyces binzhouensis
CGCGGCGCCGGCCGACGCGGCGCGCGACTGAGCGGGTCCATCCGACGCGCGCGGCCCGGTGCTGCGCGACATCCGTCGGGGCCATCGCCCAGCCGGGCGCCGTTTAGACTGGACGCCATGCCCCTCGAGCCCAAACCGGCTGAATTCCCGCGCATCCGCGGGGCGCTGAAGTTCTACATGATCGCCTCGAACATCACGGGCGTGATGCTGCTGCTGCTCACCGCCGAGATGCTCCTCAAGTACGTGTGGTTCGTCGAGCTGTACGCATTCGGGCCGAACGGGCTGCTGTCGCTCGAGCCCGTGGTCGAGACCCCCGAGGGGCTCGAGTCGACCGGCACGGGCGTGAACCTCTCGACCGGCATCCTCATCGCGCACGGCTGGTTCTACGTCGTGTACCTGTTCAGCAACTTCCGGCTCTGGAGCCTCATGCGCTGGCCGTTCTGGCGCCTGCTGGTCCTGGCCTCCGGCGGCATCGTGCCGTTCCTCTCGTTCTTCCTCGAGGCCCGCATCGGGCGCGAGGTCCGCGACTACCTCGCGGCGCGCGAAGCGGATGCCGCGGCCTCGGCCGCACCCGCTGCGACCGATTCCGACTCCGATTCCGAGCCCGTGGAGGCCGCCCAGTGAGCGAGACCCAGCAGCGACCCGTCCTCGTCGTGGACTTCGGCGCGCAGTACGCGCAGCTGATCGCGCGACGCGTGCGCGAGGCATCCGTCTACTCCGAGATCGTGCCGCACACGATCACGGCCGACGAGGTCCGCGCGAAGGACCCGGTCGGGATCGTGCTCTCGGGCGGACCCTCGTCGGTGTACGAGCCGGGTGCGCCCTCGCTCGACCCGGGCATCCTCGAACTCGGCGTTCCGACGCTGGGCATCTGCTACGGCTTCCAGGTCATGGCGCAGCAGCTCGGCGGCGAGGTGGCCCGCACCGGCCACCGCGAGTACGGCTCGACGGCCGCGACCGTGCGCGTCGACGACCGGAACACCCTGCTCGGCGGCCAGCCCGAGCACCAGACCGTGTGGATGAGCCACGGCGACTCCGTCGCCGTCGCCCCCGAGGGGTTCGACGTGCTCGCGTCGACCGCGACCACCCCCGTCGCGGCGTTCGCGAGCGACGAGCAGGGCTTCTACGGCGTGCAGTGGCACCCCGAGGTCAAGCACTCGCCGTACGGACAGGACGTCATCGAGAACTTCCTGCACCGCGCCGCGGGGATCCCCGCCGACTGGAACTCGGGCAACGTGATCGCCGAGCAGGTCGAGCGCATCCGCGCCCAGGTCGGGTCGGCGCGCGTGATCTCGGCCCTCTCGGGCGGGGTCGACTCGGCGGTGTCGACCGCGCTCGTGCACGAGGCCGTCGGCGACCAGCTGACCGCCGTCTTCGTCGACCACGGCCTGCTCCGCAAGGGCGAGCGCGAGCAGGTCCAGGAGGACTACGTCGCCGCGACCGGCGTGCGCCTCGTGACCGTCGACGCGGCCGACACGTTCCTCGACGCGCTCGCCGGGGTCACCGACCCCGAGGAGAAGCGCAAGATCATCGGGCGCGAGTTCATCCGCGCCTTCGAGCAGGCCGAGCGTGACCTCATCGCCGAGGCGGCGGCCGAGGGCGAGCCGGTGAAGTTCCTCGTCCAGGGCACGCTCTACCCCGACGTCGTCGAGTCGGGCGGCGGCACGGGCACGGCGAACATCAAGAGCCACCACAACGTCGGCGGCCTGCCGGAAGACCTGCAGTTCGAGCTCGTCGAGCCGCTCCGCACCCTCTTCAAGGACGAGGTGCGCGCGATCGGCCGCGAGCTCGGGCTGCCCGAGGTCATCGTCGGCCGCCAGCCGTTCCCCGGACCCGGCCTCGGCATCCGCATCGTCGGCGAGGTCACGCGCGAGCGCCTCGAGGTGCTGCGCGACGCCGACGCCATCGCGCGGGCCGAGCTCACCGCGGCCGGGCTCGACGACGAGATCTGGCAGTGCCCGGTCGTGCTGCTCGCCGACGTGCGCTCGGTCGGCGTCCAGGGCGACGGCCGCACCTACGGCCACCCGATCGTGCTGCGGCCCGTCTCGTCGGAGGACGCGATGACGGCCGACTGGACCCGCGTGCCCTTCGACGTGCTCGCCAAGATCTCCAACCGCATCACCAACGAGGTGCCCGAGGTCAACCGGGTCGTGCTCGACGTCACGTCGAAGCCGCCGGGGACCATCGAGTGGGAGTGAGGCGCTAGCCTGACCGCATGCCGGTCATCGAGAACTCGAAGCTCAGCGTCATCGGAGCGGGCAGCGTGGGTGCGAGCCTCGTGTACGCCTCGCTCATCCGGGAGTCCGCGAACCAGATCGCGCTGTACGACATCGCGGAGGAGAAGGTCGAAGCCGAGGTGCTCGACCTCGCGCACGGCACCCAGTTCACGCGCTCGAGCGTGATGGGCGGTGCCGACCTCGACGTCGTCGCGGGCTCGCACGTCGTCGTCATCACGGCGGGGGCGAAGCAGCAGCCCGGGCAGAGCCGGATGGAGCTCGCCGGAACGAACGTCGGGATCCTCGAGCGGCTCCTGCCCCAGCTGCTCGAGCGCGCGCCCGACGCGATCTACGTGCTCGTGACGAACCCCGTCGACGTGCTCACGGTCGCGGCCCGGCAGATCAGCGGGCTGCCGGCGGAGCGGGTCATCGGGTCGGGCACGGTGCTCGACACGTCGCGCCTGCGATGGCTGCTCGCGAAGCGCGCGGGCGTCATGACGTCGAGCGTGCACGCCGACATCGTGGGCGAGCACGGCGACACCGAGTTCCCGCTCTGGTCGAACGCGCGCATCGGACCGGTGCCGATCCTCGACTGGACGGGCGGCGAGCGGTTCTCGATCGACGAGCTCGACGGCATCGCGTCCGAGGTCCGCAACGCGGCCTACACCGTCATCCGCGGCAAGGGCGCGACGAACTACGCCATCGGCCTCTCCGGTGCGCGGATCGTCGAGGCGTTGCTCGACGACGAGCACGCGGTGCTTCCCGTGTCGACCGTGCACTCCGGTGCGTTCGGGCTCGACGGGGTCGCGCTCTCGATGCCGTCCGTGGTGGGCGGCAACGGGGCGTTCCCCATCGCCGAGACGCCCATGTCGGAGACCGAGGCGGGGCTGCTCGCGGCATCCGGCGACGCGATCAGGGCGACCATGCAGACCCTCGGGCTCTGAAGCCGAAGATCTCCGGGCGCTCGTGTCGATCCGGGCGCTTCCCGTTCGACGTCATCAGTGAGAGGGTCGAGACGCGACCCGGACACGCGAGGAGCATCCCATCATGCCGAAGTACATGCTGATCATGCGGGCCGACGACCGAGCCGTCGAGGCCTACCAGGACATCCCGTTCGAGCAGGTCATCGAGGCCATGGGCCGATACAACGAGGAGATGATGAAGGCCGGCGTCATGCTCGCCGGCGAGGGCCTCTCCGACGCGAGCGAGGGCTTCGTCGTCGACTTCGACGCCGAGCCGCCGCTCATCACCGACGGGCCGTACGGCGAGACCAAGGAGCTCTTCAACGGCTTCTGGATCCTCGAGGTCGCCTCGAAGGAGGAGGCCGCGGAGTGGGCCAAGCGGTGCCCGCTCGGTCCCGGATCCAAGCTCGAGGTGCGCCGGGTGACCGAACTCGACGACTTCCCACAGGACAACGAGTGGATCCAGAAGGAGGCGGGCTGGCGCGAGGAGCAGGCGCAGCGCGCCGCCGGGGCGTGAGCCGCGCCATCCGCCCGTGATCGACGAGACGGATGCCGAGACGGCGCGCCCGACGGACCCCGAGTCCGCCCGGCGCGCCGTCGCGG
>NZ_SDPL01000314.1 GCF_004135055.1 Agromyces binzhouensis
GACCTCGTCGAGACCGCGGAGGCCGGCCGTGCCGCCG
Source organism: Agromyces binzhouensis (assembly GCF_004135055.1). Classification (GTDB taxonomy): domain Bacteria; phylum Actinomycetota; class Actinomycetes; order Actinomycetales; family Microbacteriaceae; genus Agromyces; species Agromyces binzhouensis. The sequence goes on from NZ_SDPL01000314.1 coordinate 38, forward strand.
CCCGCGCGGGAGTCGAGCGATGAGCGTCGACGTCGATCGCGCACCCGCGGCATCCGTCGCCCACCGCATCGGAGGCGTCGCCCGACGGGCGCTGAGGCTCGAGCTGCGCATCTACGCGAGCATCGGCCGGCTCATCGCCCGGCGGCCGGCGATCGCGCCCGGCGCGACCGGCTTCGGCTACCACGCGCCCGTGATCACGATCCTCTGGATCTTCATCGTGCTGTCGGCCGTCGAGATCCCCATCCTCGACCTGATCGTGCACCGTTGGCCGGTCGTCCGCATCGTCGTGCTCATCGCCGGCATCTGGGGCCTCACGTGGATGATCGGGCTGCTCGCCGCCTACCTCATGCGACCGCACACCGTCGGGCCCGAGGGCATCCGCGTGCGCGAGGGACTCGAGACCGACGTGCTGCTCACCTGGGACGACATCGCGTCCGTCGCGCGCGTCAAGCGCGTCGACGAGCCCAAGACGCCGAGGATCACCGAGGCGGATGGCGCGCGCACGCTGTCGCTCCGGATGCAGCACGAGACCGCCGTGGCTATCGAGCTCGAGCGGCCGACGCTCGTGCGGCTGCCCGGAACGGCGCCGAAGGGCGGCGAGCAGGTCGTCGACGAGGTGCGGATCTGGGTCGACGACGTGGACGGATTCATGGCCGCGGTGCGGCGCCACATCTGAGGCTCCGTCGGGTTCGCGAACGGGCCCCGCTCGCGCGGTCGCCGCGGTCCACAGCGCCTCGCCGTGTGCACGAGCACCCCTTCGGATGCCGCTATGATGGTCGAGTTGCCTTCGACGGAGACGCTGAGGGCATCGGGCTGTGGCGCAGCTTGGTAGCGCACTTGACTGGGGGTCAAGGGGTCGCAGGTTCAAATCCTGTCAGCCCGACCGAAGGAAGTCCCGGCAGATCGACCGATCTGCCGGGACTTCCGCGTTCCAGTCGGATCCCCGGCCGTATCGTGAGGCCATGGACGTCGTGCCGGCCGCGGGGGCGGTGATCACCGACGACGACGGGCGGGTGCTGCTCGTCAGGCGCGGGGCGGCGCCGCAGCGCGGCCGGTGGTCGGTTCCCGGCGGGCGCCTCGAACCGGGGGAGTCGTTCGCGGATGCCGCGGCGCGCGAGGTGCTCGAGGAGACCGGGCTGCGCGTGGTCGTGGGCCGGGAGCTGTGGAGCCTCCGGCTGCCGACCGCGGATGGGCGGGAGTTCGACATCCACGACTTCGCTGCGACGGTCGTGGGCGGCAACCTGGAGGCCGGCGACGACGCCGCCGACGCGCGTTGGTTCGCCCCGGGGGAACTGCACCGTCTCCGGGTCACGACCCACCTCGTCACCTACCTTCGCCGGGCCGGCGTCGTCGACCCGCTCCCGCACGTGGACGAGCACGCGGTCGACGTCGCGGCCGGTCGCGATGCCGTGTGGCGCGCCCTCGGCGAGCTGCTCGCGCATGCGGCATCCGCCCGGTTCGCGCGCATGCTCGGAGCCGAGGACACCTCGAGGGGCGGGCCCGCGATGCCGGCGCCCGGTGCGATCGTCCCGGGCTTCCACGTGGTCGCCGCCGAACCGCCCGCGCGACTCGCGCTCGCGGGGCGGCACCGGTTCTCCGACTACGAGCTCGTGTTCCGCATCGACGAGCTCGCGCCCGAGCGGAGCCGGCTCCGCGCCGAGACGAGGGCCGTGTTCCCCGGCATGCGGGGCGCCGCGTACCGGACGATGCTCATGGGGTTCGGCCTGCATCGGGCGGCGACGCGACGGATGCTCCGTGCCGTGCGCCGCCGTGCCGAGGCATCCGCTCGCACGCCCTCGTGAGCCGTCGACCCGAAGCCGGTGCCGTGCTCAGCGCTGCAGCACGCTCACCGCGATCGGTTCGCTTCCGGGGAGGCGTTCGACGAACTGCCAGCCCACCAGCTGGGACGGAGTGCAGGTGCCGCCCTCAGCAGGCGCCTGCTCGAGCAGGTGCTGTGCCAGGCCGAGGCTGGAGTCGACGGTCAGGGTGTAGGAGTTCGCCAGCCTGATCCGCCCGACCCGCGTCTCGCCGGCAGCGTTCTCGACTTCACCCCACACCGCACTGGGCTGGGCTGCACGTTCGGCTGCGTCAGGACCGTGGGCAGGCGCCGCGAGCTTCGTGAGCAGTCGCGACACGGGCGCGAGCCGGACCAGCCGGCGGATGCCGTACAGCATCCGGAACTGCCTCACCTGCGCGTCCGACACGGCGGCGTAGGTCGTGATGTTCTCGATCCCGGTCGAGCGGAACGCCGACGACAGGTCGGCGACGGTCGCGTTGGCCGATTGGGTCGGCCCGTCCCCGAAGTCGATCATGCGGATGTCGGAGCCGAACTCCACTGCTTCGATCACGCCGCCCACGCGACGTCTGGCGCTGACCGCCATGCCCTCGATCAGGGTCTTCACCGTTCCCGGCGACAGGGAGGGCGGTCCGAGGATCGCCAGCGATAACCGCGTGGCGTCCGGGAGCTCCTCGGCCAGGCGTGCCGCCAGGCAGTCGGTCGGGACGACGTCGAAGCCCACTCCCGGGCACAGCACGACCCCGGCCTCCGAGGCCTCCTGGGTCAACGAGATGGCGTGCTCGAAGACGTCCATCTCACCGGTGATGTCGAGGTAGTGGGTGCCGGTCGAGAGGCAGGCCGCCATCATCGGCGCCGCCGTCGCCGAGAAGGGGCCGGCACAGTGCAGCACCACGTCGACGCCCTCGAGGTGTTCCTGCGCGGCACCCAGGTCGAAGGAACGTCCCTCCACGCCCAGCTCTCGGGCGAGCGATTCCACCCGGGCGGCATTCCGGCCGGCCACGATCGGGGACCACCCGCGCGCGACCGCGGACCGGGCGATGAGATCGCCGGTGTACCCGTAGGCCCCGTAGATCAGGAGTCTGCTGCTGCTCATGGGCTCGACCCTTCCGCGCGCGCTCACCGGCGTCACGGATGCTGGTCGTCACGGCCGCTGGGGCGAGGCTATCAGCCGAGTACCGACGCGTCCTCGATCGTCCGGCGCAGCGTCTCGGTGAACCGGGAGGCCGGGGCCCCGTCGATGAGGGCGTGATCGAAGCTCAGCGTGATCGGGAGCATGGGTCGCGCCACGACGCGTCCGTCGCGGACGACGGCGCGATCGGCGACGCCGCCGACCGTCGCGATCACGGTCAGCGGGGCGAGCGGCACGGCCCAGCCCCAGCTGCGCGAGAACATGCCGATCGACGTCACGCCGACCGCCGGGCCGAACGCGGCGGCGACACCGGGAACGGTCCCGGCGATGCGGATCGCGGTGCGCCGGAGCGGCCCGGGCAGTGCGAGGACGGCACGCATCGCGCCCCTCGGGCGGTGGTCCACGCCCGGTCCCGTCTTGACCGCGTGCAGGAGTTCCGTGATCTCGGCCGGCGCCATCCGGTCGGCGCCGTGGACGGTGACGATGTCGAGGATCGCGCGGCCCGCCCACTGCCGCTCGACCGTGGACCCGATGTCGACGTGGTCGAAGGCCAGGACCCGCCCGCCCGCGCGGCGGACGTTGACGTCGGGATGCTGCGCGACCGCGCGCGCGAGGGAGGCGATGACGAACCCCGTCCACGACACGTGCGGATCGACGACCGCGAGCCGGGAGGCGGCCTCGCCGACGTCGAGCTCGACCAGTGCGTGCACCTGGAAACGGCGCCGGGCCCCGGCGAGCCGGTCGAGCACCGCGCGCCGCTCCCGCGGCATCGGGCGCAGCGTGTAACGGAAGGCGTCGTGTAGGGAAAAGTGTA
>NZ_SDPL01000315.1 GCF_004135055.1 Agromyces binzhouensis
TCGGCCTCGACCAGCGCGGCGCGCGCCCGCGGCCCGTCGCTCGCGTCGAGGGCGGCGATGCCCGCGCGCACCTTGGTGCCGCCGAGGTCGATGCCGACGACGTACCCGTCCGCGTCGCGGGCGTCCACGAGGCTCATGCGCCCACCTCCAGCAGCCGGGCGGGCGTGCGCGCCGTCATCCGCTCGATCGCGTCCTCGGGCACCCCGTGCGCGGCGAGCGCCGGCAGGAACCGATCGGCGAGGTGGGCGTAGCCCAGCTGCCCGTGCGTGCCGGGGTTCATCCAGACCTCGGCGCCGGTGAGGTCCTGTGCGAGCACGATCCGGTCGGCGTACCCGTCGGCGACGAGTTCGGCGACGAACTCGACCCGACCGCGGTCGGAGCGCGCGAAGGACCGCTTCGGGAACTCGCCGTCGGGCCGCTCGGCCGCCGGCTCGAGGAAGAAGTCCCACACCTCCTTGCCGATCGTGTCGACGGCGATGAGCGCGCCGCGGTCGAGGATGCTGCGCGCCAGGTCGACGCTGAGCTGCGTGTCGAGGTGGCCGATCACCACGCGGTCGAGGTCGACGCCTTCCGAGGCGAGCAGGTCGACCTGCTCGTGCGCCATGGTGCCGTGCGTGGTGTGCGTCATGATCGCCAGCCCGGTCTCGCGGTGGGCGCGTGCGACGGCGCGCAGCACGCGATCCTCGAACGGCGTGATCTCGCCGAGGCTCGTGGCCTGCTCGCCGAAGATGCCGGCGCGGATGCCGCTGCCGCCGATGCCGTCGACGGCGTCGGCGACGAACCGGGCGGTGAGCTCGTCGAGCGTGGCCTCCCTCGCCCACGCCGGGGCGTACGCCTCGAGGTAGAGCGCGGTCCCGCTGACGATGTGCAGCCCGCTGCGCTCGGAGATCTCCGCGAGCATCGCGATCTCCGCGCCATCCGGGTCGCGCCCGACCACGCCGTACGGCGAGAGGTCGACGACGGTGCCGAAGCCCCGCGCCTCGAGCCCGGCGAGCGCACCGACCGCGAGGTCGATCCGGTCGTCGCGGGTGCCGGTGGTGAGCCACGGCCCCGGGGTGAGCGACAGCAGGTGCTCGTGCGGCATGACCCGGCCGAGCTCGGAGGGCGGCACCGGGCCGCGCACGGTCATGACGTCGGCCATCCGACATCCTTTCGTTCGTTCCGGCGGATCGCCGGGGTGGGAGGGGCCGCGAGCCGGCCGGGCCCCTCCCCGGATGATCAACCGCCGGTGACGCTCGAGGGCGGCTCCACGCCGTAGTCCGCCTCCCAGCCCTCGACGAGGTTGTCCTTCGTGACCTTGGTCGGGTCGGATGCCACGAGCTCGGGCGCGTCCTTGCCGAGCACGCCGTAGGCTCCCGCCCGGGCGAGCCCGGCGCCGATGTCGAGCGAGCCGTTGCCGACCATGCCGGCGACGTTCGTGCCGGTGACCATCGCGGCGGCGACCGTCGTGTCGAGGTCGTTGGTGACGACCTGGATGTCGGTGCGACCGGCTGCCCGGATGGCGGCGAGCACGCCCTGCGCTGCCGTCGCCCACGAGACGTAGATGCCCTTCAGGTTCGGGTTCTTGGCGATCATCGCCGCGGCGGCGGCCTGCGTCGCGGTCTCGTCGGCGAAGCCCTGCTCCTCGACGACCTCGATGTCGGGGTACTCGTAGGCGAGCCAGTCCGTGAACGACTGGTCGCGCTGGTTGGTGAACCAGAAGTTCGCGTTGAACGTGAGGACGCCGACCTCGCCCTCGCCGCCCAGCGCGTCGCCGAGGATCTCGGCGTTCGCGCGTCCGGCCTTGGCGAGGTCCTCGGTGACGATCGAGACGAACTCGTCGCCGGCGGCGTAGCCCTCGGGCGGCGTGGTCATGATGACGAGCTTCGCGCCCGCGTCGAGGATCGGCTGGAACGACTTCGCCGCCGAGGTGGGGTCGACCGCGATCGCGACGACGATGTCGGGGTCGAGGGCCATGACGGTCTGGACGTTGTTGGCCTGGGTGCCGGCGTCGAAGTTCGCCTGGGTGCTCGCGACGACCTCGATGCCGAGCTCCTCGAACTCGGCGCGGGCGCCTTCCTCGACGGCCGCGACGAAGTCGCCGGAGGTGTGCCACACGAACGCGGCCGTGAGGTCGCCCTCCTGCACCTCGGCGAGTTCGTCGTCGGTGAGCTCGAGTTCGCCGAGCGCTCCGGGCTGCTCGCCGTTGGGGCCCTCGAACTCGAGGCTCGGCTCGGCGGCCGGTGCGCCCGGCTCGGCCGGTGCGGCCGCGGTGCCCTGCGCGGCGCAGCCGCTGAGCATCAGGGCGGATGCGACGGCGCCGACGAGCGAGACCCTCAGGGCTCGAGTCGGGGTGAGCGGTGATCGTGCCATGGTGTGTGACCTTCCTGTGCGGACGTACCTGGGTGCGACGACCGGCCGGCCTGGTGCATGTCGTCGGCGAGCGTGCGTTGCCATTTTGATTTCAGTACGCAACCAAAGTCAAGACTTCTCTCGAATTTCAACGCGAGAATCGCCTCGGAGCGTCGGATCGACCGTGCTCGGGCAATGCTTTACGCTCAGACTGAGCGGAAATCAGGAGGTCCGATGGTCAACGACATGCGCCGACTGAACAGGACGGCGGTGCTGACCGAGCTGATGCGCATCCGGCCGGCGAGCCGGAAGCAGCTCGCCGCGGCATCCGGCATCTCCGCCGCGACGGTCACGCGCGCGGTCGAGCAGCTCATCGCCGAGGGCGTCGTGGTCGAGGCATCCGAGCTGGTGTCGGAGCAGCGCGGCCGCCGCGCGGTGCTCCTCGACCTCGTCGCGGATCGCGCGTTCGTCGTGGGCATCGACGTCGGCGCGTCGAACACGCGCATCCTGCTCGCCGACCTCGTGGGCACGCCGATCGAGCACCGCGAGCTGGCGACCCCGGTCGAGGCGGATGCCGCGGGGCTCGCCACGTGGCTCGCCTCGGCGGCACGCGACATCGCGGGCGATCGCTGGGACCACGTCGCGGGCCTGTACCTGGGCCTCCCGGGCGCGGTCGGACGCGACGGGTCGACGATCTCCAACGCTCCGAACCTGCCGCAGGTGGAGGAGCCGGGGTTCCTCGACCTCGTCCGCGCGGACGCGGATCGGCCGGTGCGGGCCGACAACGACGCGAACCTCGCCCTGCTCGGCGAACAGCACTTCGGCGCCGCGCGCAACGCGCCGACGGCGGTGATGGTCACGATCGGCACCGGCCTCGGTGCGGGCATCGCGATCGACGGCCGGATCCTCCGCGGCGCGCACGGCGTCATCGGCGAGTTCGGGCAACTGCCGGCGGGCCCGCTCGGCACCCGGCTGGAGCTCATGGTGACCGGCCCGGGCATCCTGCGCCTCGCGGCCGAGGCGGGCGTGCGACTCGACTCGCCGGCCGACCTCTTCGCGACCGACGCCGCCGAGCCCGTGCGCGCGCTCCGCGCCCACTTCGACCAGGCCATGCTCATCGTGCTCACCGCGGCGACCGTCTCGTGCGAACCCGAGGTCATCGTGCTCGGCGGCGGCATCGCGAAGTCGCTCGCCCGCGACCTCGGCCGCTACGAGACCGTGCTCGAGCACCACCTCGGCGCGGCGCCGCATCTCACGGCGTCGGAGCTCGGCGACTTCGCCGGCGCGACGGGCGCGGTCGTCGCCGCGCTGCACGAGGTGTACCGCGGCATGGGCATCGACGAGCGCGCCTTCGGCGACCTCCCGGTCGCGGCGGAGGCGGAACCTCGGTGAGGACGCTCCGCACGGGTGACGGCCGCCCGGCACCCGCGCGGACGGTCCTC
>NZ_SDPL01000316.1 GCF_004135055.1 Agromyces binzhouensis
GACGGCGACCGCGCCGCGTCCTCGGCGCCCGGCGAGCCGGGCGCCGAGGGTCCACGCGGTCTCGTGCCCGCTCTGCGATCCGCCCACCACGACGAGCGCGCCGCCGTCGAGGTACGTGGCGAGCTCCTTGTCGGCGCGGCCGTGCACGGTGAGCGTGTCGACCGAGCGTCCGGGGTGCTCGACGCGAAGCCGCGCGGCACGGTCGATCAGCTCGACCCGCGCCTCGGGGAGGTCGCCCGTGGCCCGCAGGTACTCGCTCGACGTGTCCGCACCCGGCACGGTGTGCACGATGAGCAGGGGTGCCGCATCGTCACGGGCCGCCGCCCACTCCAGTGCTGCCTCCGCGTTCGGGGACCCGTCCCACCCGACGACGATCTGCGTGAACACGTCCGATCACCCCTTCGTGCCGTATCCCGACGGCCTGCACCCAGCCTCCCGGAGGGCGGTCGCCGCCGTCGGGCCCAAGGTCACTCGGGCGGGGATCGCCGCCGTCCGACGCCCGTCGCGGAGGGCTCGGCCCTCAGCGCCCGCGGTGGTCGACGAACGACATCCGCGGGCCCCGCCGCGCTCGTCCCCGCAGCCCCGCCGCCATCATCAGCCGGATGACGCGATAACGCTGGCCGGCCCACGGCGCGAGCGCATCGAGCATCTCGTCGTCGGTCATGTCGCGCCCGAACAGCGCGTGCCCGACGTAGTTCGCCAGGTGGTAGTCGCCGACCGACACCGCGTCGGCGTCCCCGAACGCGCGCTGCGCGACCTCGGCTGCCGTCCATGCGCCGACGCCCGGGAAGACGGTCAGTCGGGCGGCGGCATCGGGGGGCGCGAGGTCGGCCGCCTCCTCGATCCGGGATGCTCGAGCGGCCGCGCGCTGGATCGCCGCCGCACGCTTCGGGTCGACCCCGGCCCGATGCCACTCCCAGACGGGGATGGCGCGCCATCCGTCGGCCGAGGGCGCGACCCGCATCGGAGTCGGCACCGGGCCGGGCGCCGGGGTGCCGAACGCGAGCACCAGTCGACGCCAGGAGGCGTGGGCCTGCAGCGTGATCACCTTCTGCTCGAGGATCGCGGGCACGAGCGACTCCATCACGCGCGCGGTGCGCGGCACGCGCAGTCCCGGGTTGCGCCGGTGCGCCGCATCGAGCTCCTCGACGCCCGTGCGGAAGCCCGTCGTGTCGTCGCGCTCCCCGAGCATCGACGGGGCGAGCGCGACGGCGGCGCCGGCACCCGTCCCCCATGCCTCGACACGGACCAGGTCGACGTCGCGCTGCACGATCCGCATCGTCGCCGGCCCGTCGTCGGTCAGCGTCGCGCGCCAGATCGCGCCGTCGGGCGTGCGCGTGTAGGTCGGGTCGCCGGGGCCCCGACGCAGCACGCCGATCGTCTGCGCGACGTCGGTCTCGTGCGGGGCGCGCCAGTCGAGCGCATGGTCGGGACTCACCCCTCCAGTGTGCGCCCCACCACCGTCTCCGCCCGAACCGCCTCCATCCGCGGCGCGGCGTTCGTCGCCGGACGCGCCCGGTGGGATCATCCGGGTGTGGCGAAGTTGACCGCGCTGCTGCTTCCGACGCTGCAGCGCAACCCGCTGACCGACCTGCTCGACCAGCTCGACCTCGGGTCGGGCGATCGCGTGGGCAAGCGGAGCGGCTTCGTGATCATGCTCGTGCTGTCGGGGATCATCGCCGCGGCCGGAGTGCTCCTCGACTCGACGGCCACCGTGATCGGAGCCATGATCATCGCCCCGCTCGGAACGCCGATCCTGGGCATCGCCGCGGGGATCGTGACCGGGCGCGCCCGCATGGTCGTGGCATCCCTCGTCTGGGTCTCGGGTGCCGTGGCGGCGGTGATCCTCATCGGCGCGGCGTTCTCGATCGTGCTGCCGGCCGGCACGAACCTCAACGCGAACTCCCAGATCACCGGCCGAACCTCGCCGCAGCTGATGGACCTCGTCGCGGCGCTCGCCACCGGCGTCGCGGGGGCGTTCGCGATGAGCCGGAAGGACCTCAGCGCCGTCCTCCCCGGCGTGGCCATCGCGATCTCGCTGGTCCCGCCGCTCGCGGTCGTCGGCGTCACGCTCGGCCAGGGGGACTTCGACGGGGCGTTCGGCGCCTTCCTGCTGTTCTTCTCGAACGTCGTCGCGCTCATCATCGCCGGGGCGATCGTGTTCACGCTCGCGGGCTACTCGCGCGACGCGCTCGCGCTGCCGAGCCGTCGTCGGCGCGCGTACACGATCGTCACGGTGCTCACCGTCCTCACCGTCATCCCCCTCGGACTCAACACCGTCGTCATCGTCGCCCAGGCGACCTGGACGGCGCGCATCCACGCCGCAGCGACCGAGTGGATCGCCGACGGGGAGGGAGAGGTCGACGGCGTCACCTGGAAGAGCCTCGTCGCCCGCGTCTCGGTGCAGGCTCCGGGCGGCCGGATCCCCCCGGTCTCGGAGCTCCGCGATGCGCTCGCGTCCGAGGTCCCGTCGCTCGTCGGCGTGGAGGTGGACGTCACCGACGCCGTGGTGCACCCCGTCGTCGAGCGGGACTGACGCGACCCCGCCCCGGATGCCGGCCACCGCGTCGGGCCAGCACACGAGGTCGTCACCGCCGCCGTCGATGGGCGAGGATCGACGTGGACCGTCGAGGAGAGGACCATCCATGCACGACCGACCGCAGGCACCCCGACCGGGCGAGGACCCGCACGACGGGCTGCACCCCGAGACCGTCGCGGTGCACGCCGGCCGGCCGCCCCGCGAGCCCGACGGCCCGATGAGCGCACCCGTCCACCTCGCGTCGACGTTCCACGCCGGCGGTCCGACCGCGTACGGCCGCTACGGCAATCCGTCGTGGACGGCCTTCGAGGAGGCGCTCGGTGCGCTCGAGGGCGGGGACTGCGTCGCGTTCGCGTCCGGGATGGGCGCCATCTCGGCGGTCCTCGCGCTCGTTCCGACCGGCGGCACGGTCGTCGCGCCCCGGCACTCCTACACCGGCACGATCGGCCTGCTCGACGACCTCGTCCAGACCCGCGACGTCTCCGTGCGCTACGTCGACGTCCGCGACGCCGACGCGGTGGCGGATGCCGCGCAGGGCGCCGACCTCGTCTGGGTCGAGTCGCCCACCAACCCCGCGCTCGAGGTGGCCGACCTCGGCGCGATCGGCCGTGCCGCCCGCGAGGCCAGCGCGCTGTTCGCGGTGGACAACACGTTCGCGACGCCCCTGCTGCAGCGCCCGCTCGAGTCGGGCGCCGACCTCGTGGTCCACTCGGCGACGAAGTCGATCTCGGGGCACAGCGACGTCGTCATGGGCGCGGTGATCGCACGCGACGCGGCGCTGCGCGACCGGATCGTCACGCGCCGGAGCCTCGGCGGCGCGATCCCCGGACCCTTCGACGCGTTCCTCGCACTCCGCGGGCTCCGCACGCTGCCCGTGCGGCTCGAGCGCGCCCAGGCGAACGCCCGCGAACTCGCCGCGCGCTTCGCGGACCACCCGGCGCTCGACGAGGTCCGCTACCCGGGCTTCGGGACGATCGTCTCGATCGTGGTCGCGGGCGGGGCGGATGCCGCGGAGCGCGTCGCCTCGTCGACCCGGGTGTGGGTGCACTCCACGAGCCTCGGCGGAGTCGAGTCGCAGCTCGAGCGACGCCGTCGCTGGCCCGCCGAGGCGGAGAGCATCCCCGACGGCCTGATCCGCCTCTCGGTCGGGCTCGAGCACGTCGACGACCTCGCGCGCGACCTCGAGCAGGCGCTCGCGCGCGCGACCGACCCGGGCGACGATGCGCCCGGC
>NZ_SDPL01000317.1 GCF_004135055.1 Agromyces binzhouensis
CGCACCGACGGCGGCCGGCAGCACCGCGAGGAGCGACGCGCTCGCCCGGGTCGCCGCGGCGACCGCACCGAACACGCCGAGGAGCGCGAAGATCCCGCGCCCCCAGCGCGGATGCCGCGACTCGAGCACGCCCGCGAGGGCGCCGACGACCACGAGCACCACGCCCACGCCGATGAGCAGGGCGGCCTTGTCGGCCGTGCCGAAGAGCGCGATCGCGGCATCCTTCGCCCACGGCGGGGCGAGATCGATGAGCAGGCCGCCGATCGACGTGAACGGAGAGGCGGTCGCGGCGATGATCGCCGCCGTGAGCTCGCCCGCTCCGGCGCCGAACGTCGCGGCCGCGACGCCCGCCAGCGCGGGACGCAGCCGTCCGCGGGGCGCACGCTCGTTCGGCATGCCCTCAGGCTACGTCGACCGAGTACGCAGGGCGCCCGCGAGGGCACCGCCGTAAGCGGTTCGTAAGGGTGACGGGTCGGGCCGGCCCGGGGCGCAAGGCCCTACACGACGTGAGGTGTCGCACCTAGCGTGGAGTGCGACGACGGATCCGATCCGTCGCACGAACCGAACTCGAGCGTGAGGAGCACACCATGGCCACCTACGACGTCTCCGACCGATCGGCGATCGTGACGGGAGCCGGCAGCGGCATCGGCCGATCCGTCGCGCTGCTGCTCGCCGCGAACGGCGCGGCCGTGATCGTGAACGACCTCGACGGCGACCACGCGGCGAGCGTCGTCGACGAGATCAGGGCGGCCGGCGGCACCGCCGAGGCATCCGTCGGCGATGTCACCGACCCGGACTGGATCGCGTCGTCCATCGACGCGGCCGCGAACCTCGCCCCGCTGAGGATCGCCGTGAACAACGCCGGCATCGGGGGCGCGAGCGCCCTGATCGGCGACTACCCGGTGGACAGCTGGGACACGGTCATCGCCGTCAACCTCAGCTCCGTCTTCCAGTGCATGCGGGCGCAGCTTCCCGCGATCGCCGGGAACGGTGGCGGCGCGGTCGTCAACATCGCGTCGATCCTCGGCTCGGTGGGGTTCGCGAGCGCGTCGGCCTACGTCAGCGCGAAGCACGGGCTCGTCGGACTCACGAAGAACGCCGCGATCGAGTACGCGGACCAGGGCGTTCGGGTGAACTCGGTCGGCCCCGGCTTCATCAAGACCCCGCTGATCGACGCGAACCTCGACGAGGCCGCCCAGGAGTTCCTCGTCACCAAGCACCCGATCGGACGGCTGGGCGAGCCGGAGGAGGTCGCGGCGCTCGTGGCGTTCCTCGCGAGCGACGCGGCGAGCTTCATCACCGGCAGCTACCACCTCGTCGACGGCGGCTACACGGCGGTGTGACGCGGCGCGGACCCTGCCCCGTCTACGACGGCAGCAGCGGGATCAGTTGATCGGTCAGGAACGCGAGCGACTGCGTCACCGCGCTCATGATCCACCCCAGCACCACGACGGCGGCGGTGACGATCCAGGCGATCGTCTGCTCCTGCCGGGTGCCGATGACGCGCCGGCCCTCGGCGTCCTTCGCGGAGTTCGCGAGCGTGAGCACGAGGTCGACGAGCCACCAGATTCCGAAGCCGCCGATGGTGAGCAGCTTCAGGATGCCGGTGCCGACCTTGCCGAGGTAGAACCGGTCCACGCCGAACACGCCGAGCAGCCACGCGAAGAGCCACGTGGCGATGAAGGAACGGTCCGAGGTCGCGGACCCTGCGGCACGCGCGACCTGAGAGTCCTGGCCCGACGCGGGCCCGGGCGGGTAGGCGGTCATGGCGATCCCCCTTCGTCACGGTCCACGATGCCGTTCGGGTTGCCCGCTGTGCGGGGCCTAGGTCCTGCGGACGGGATCAGGTGTGCGCCGCGAGGAACGCGGCCACCCGCGGTGCCAATCCGGCGCCGATCTCGGCGGCGGGGCGCTTCGCGCCCTTCACCTCGAACGAGTGGTTGGCGCCGTCGATCCAGTCGAGCACCGCCGACGGGGCGAGGTCGGCGACGAGCCGATCGAGCTGCTCGTTCGGGATCGCGAACGGATCGTTGCGGCCCTGCAGGAACAGCATCGGCACCCCGGCGAGCTGGGGGAAGTGCTCGTCACGCGACTTCTCGGGCCGCCCGGGCGGGTGCAGCGGGTACCCGAGGAACACCAGCCCGGCGGCGTCCATTCCGTCGGCGACGGCCATGGACGCCATCCGCCCGCCGAACGACTTGCCCGACGCCCAGACCGGCTCGCCGTCGCCCGCCGCGCGGCGGGCGACGTCCATGACCGCCCGCCAGGCGGCGATCGCGACCGGAGGGCGGTCCGGGAAGCGCCGCCCCGCCGCCCGGTACGGGAAGTCGAAGCGCAGCGTGGCGACGTCGAGGTCGTCGAGCGCCCGGCAGAACCCGGTGAGGAACGGATGGTCCTTGCCGGCTCCCGCACCGTGCGCGACGACGACCGTCGCGGTCGCGCCATCCCGTCGCCGCAGGACCGCCGGCACTTCGCCGATGCCGTCGCCGACGTCGATGGAGAGAGGCCGTTCGTCGTCGCTCATGCGTTCCATGGTGCCCGAGCGGGTGCCGGCCGCACGACCCGCGCGAGCCGGCATGACGACGGCGGGGCCGGGACGACCCGAAACGCCCCGGCCCCGCCTGCTGCGCCCCCGCGCAGCTCCGTGTCACCCGTGCCCGGAGGTCCCCACCCCTCGGTCGTCGCGCGTGAAGCGTCCGGCTCCGATCCGCGCGACGAGGGTGACCACGATGACGATCGCCGCCGCGACCGCTGCGGCGATGCCGGTCGGCGCCGACGCCGGCTCGTCCGTGAGCCGGCCCACCGCGACCCAGGACAGGCCCCAGGCGAGCGACAGCGCCGGGGCGATCCGGCCACGGCCCCACCAGGCCAGCGCGACGCCGACCACTGCCGCGGCGGCGATCACGCCGATCGCCCACGCCTCGGCCGGGAGCCCCCAGCCCTCGAATCCCGCTGCCTGCAGCACCGCGGTCGCGTTCGCGGCGGTCGCGACGATCACCCAGCCCAGGTACAGCCCGATCGAGCCGTCGGTCACGACCGCGTCGACGACGCCGCTCGGAGGCATCCGTCGCAGCTGCACGAAGAGCCACGCGAGGACGACGAGCAGGGCGACGATCACGGGCAGGCTCGCCCACAGCAGGTCGAGCTGCACGACGCCGATCCACACGGCGTTCAGCACGAGCGACGCCGCGACGGCGTAGCCGATCCGACGGTGCCGCGCGCTCGCGCGCTGGGCGGGCAGCACCTGGAAGATCGCGTAGGCGAGCATCCCCGTGTAGATCACGCTCCAGATGCCGAACGCCGACCGTGCCGGCGCGATCAGCGTGGAGTCGGCGTCGAGCCATCCGCCGGCGGCGTCCTGGATCGGCGTGCCGCCCGCGGCGCCGGATCCGATGAATGCGGCCACGATCGCCAGGAGCGACGTCACCAGTACGACGACCTGGCGCACCGTGTCGGCGGCCGTGCCGCGTGCGCTCGGTCGGGTCTCGGAGCGGGTCTCGGTCGATGTCAACGGATGCCTCCCTCGGCCTGCTGCCGCGATCGTCCGACTCGTGGTCGAGGACCGATCGGGCGTTGGTGCGGCCAGCGTACGAAGGCGCGGCGGCGGCGGCGTCAACCGTTCGATTGAATCCGGCGGCCGCGGTCCCACGAGGGCCCGGGCGTGCGCCCGCCCATGAGGCCCGCGGTGCGGCCCGGGTCGGACGACGTGCTCGCGCGCGCGGTGATCGTCGCCGCGAACAGG
>NZ_SDPL01000318.1 GCF_004135055.1 Agromyces binzhouensis
CGGCCGACGCCCGGCCGAGCCCCGTCGCGCCGTCCGCGTCTCGCAGTTCGGGCGCGAGCCAGACGTCGTCGCTGGGGAGCGAGGACGTCGCGGCGACCGGAGCGGCGGGCGCGCTCGGTTCGGGAGCGACCCGCACCTCGTCGACGAACGCGGCCTCGGCCGCGGCATCCGCCTCGGTCTGGCCCTTGCGCGGCTTCGCGGGCTTCAGGAACCAGTACGCCAGCACGGGGACGATCGTGAGCGAGACGAGGAGGGAGGCGAGCAGCGCGATCGTCACGGTCAGCGAGAACGGCCGGAACAGCTCGCCCGTGACGCCCTCGACCAGCGCGATCGGGAGGAACACCGCGACCGTCGTGATCGTCGACGCCGTGATGGCGCCGGCGACCTCGCGGACGGCGTGCACGATCGTGGACGCCTTGTCGACGCCCGCGACGAGGTGCCGCTTGATGTTCTCGATGACGACGATCGAGTCGTCGACGACGCGTCCGACCGAGATCGTGAGCGCACCCAGGGTGAGGATGTTGAGCGTGTAGTCGGCGGCCTGCAGTCCGATGAACGTGATGAGCACCGACGTCGGGATCGAGATCGCGGTCACGAGCGTCGCCCGCACCGACATCAGGAACACGAGGATCACGAGCACGGCGAAGACGAGGCCGAGCAGGCCCTCGACCGCGAGCGACTCGATCGAGTGCTCGATGTAGGGCGCCTGGTCGAAGACCACGGTGAACTCGGTGCCCGGGTTGGTCGTGTCGAGCGAGGCCTGCAGGTCGGGGAGGGCCGCGGCGACCGCGTTGGAGACCTCGACCGTGTTCGCCGAGGGGAGCTTGGTGACGGAGATCGCGAGGGCGGGCTCGCCGTTCACTCGCGAGATGCTCGTCTCCGGGTTCGCGGTGAGCTCGACGGATGACACGTCGCCGATCGTGAGCGCGACGGGCACGGCGACCGTGGCGGTCGTGCCGTCCGTCCCGGGGAACGCGGTCGTGCCGTCGGGCGCTCCCGTGCCGTCGGTGCCGGGTTCCGTGCCGTCCGTTCCGGTGCCCGTGCCGTCGGGCGGCGTGCCGTCGGGCACCGTCCCGTCGGGCACCGTCCCGTCGGGCAGCTGCTGCTCGGTCGCGCCCACGAGGGGCAGCGCGCTCACGTCGTCGACGCTGCCGAGACGCGTGCCCGCCTGCACGGCGAAGGTCGAGTCGCCCTCGGTGATCTGGCCGGCGGGGAGCAGCACGCCGTTCTGCTGGAGCGCGTCGCGGATCGCCTGGGTCGTGAGCCCGTACCGTGCGAGCTCCGCCACGTCGGGGGTGATCACGACGCGCTGTCCCCGGTCGCCGACCAGGGTGGCGTCGCGGACCCCGTCGATGTCGCGCAGTTCGGGCAGCGTCGTCCTGGTGATCTCGTCGGAGAGCGTCGTGGGGTCGTCCGCCCCGGTCACCGCGACCGCCAGCACCGGCAGGTCGTCGAAGCTGAACGCGATGACCTGGGGGTCGACGTCGTCGGGGAGCGTCGGCGCGATGCGGTTCACCGACGAGAGCAGCTTCTGCTCGGCGAACGCGAGGTCGGTGCCGAACGTGAAGCTCGCCACGACGCGCGAGACGCCCGTCGAACTCGTGGTCGACGTGGACTCCAGCCCGGTGATGCCCTGGATCGCGGTCTCGATCGGGGTCGAGACGTCGGCGTTGACGACGTCGGGCGACGCACCCGGGTAGGCCGTGATGATCGACAGCTGCGGCAGCTGGATCGACGGCGCCAGCTCCTGCTTGAGCCCGTTCAGCGCGATGCCGCCGAAGATCGCGACGACGACGGTGACGAGCGCGATGAGCGCTCGGTTGCGCATGCTGAGCTTCGCGAGGAGGGACATGGGTTCGATTCTCGCAGCGGACGGCGGCGTCCGGATAACGGGAAGCTGGGAGACCGGCGCGTGTGTTCTGGACCCGCGTCCCCCGTTCGAGGCAGGTTCGGAGCCGCGACGCCGTTCCGAGACGCCCGGGAAGTGCGACCGGACGGGGCGGTGGGACCTCGTCCCACCGCCCCGTCATCGTCTGGGCGCCTGCCCCGCGCCGGCTAGGAGTTCGCGGAGATCGCGTAGAGCGTCGTGGTACCCGAGACCTCGTTCGCCACTGCGAGCATGGGCTCGCCGGTGGGGCTCGTCGCCGCGGGGATGAAGGTCAGGCCCTCCGGGCCGAGGTCGCCGGCATCCGAGAGCCGCTCGACGCCGTCGTCCTCGACCGAGACCGAGAAGTCCCGGTTGTTGAGGTAGGTCACGAACGCGGAGGAGGCCGGATCGGTGATGTCGTACACGATGACGCCGCCGACGCGCTCGAAGCCGATGAACGCGTACGTGCGCCCGTCCACCTCGCCGATGGCGAGGCTCTCCGGCTCGGGGCCCTTGTCGTCGCTCCGTCCTTCGAGGTTCGACTCGCTGTGGTTCGAGTTGAAGGACTCCGGCGCCGCCTCGTGCGTGATGCGCTCGAAGTCCTCTCCCGAGTCGAAGACCTGCTCGCCCTCGGTCGTCCAGATCGAGAACGATCGCGATCCGAAGGCGTAGAGCTCCTCGTAGCAGGTGCCGTCCTCGCTCAGCCCCATCGCGGTGGAGACGTTCAGCCGGCCGAGGTCGCCGTCGCCCGTGAGTGAGGCGGCCGGGCTCGTCTCGCAGAGCGGCGCGAGGCCGTCGTCGCCGAGGTCCTTCACGCGGGCGTTCTCCGCGTAGTCGCCCCACTCGCGCGCGTCGCCCTCGTTCGCCGAGACGAGGTAGGTCTCGCCTGCGGCCCGGTAGGCGACGAGGCCGTCGGGGAGGTACATGCCCTTGAGGCCGGCGAAGGTCCGGACGCCGAAGGTCGGCGCATCCCGGGGGTCCCGATCCGACGGGTCGATGCCGTGTCCGGCCTCGGAGTGGTCGACGAATCCGAACGGAACGACCGCCTCGACCGTCGCACCGTCGAGATCCACCACGGCGAACGCGTTCGCCTCCTGCAGCGCGACGTACGCGGTGTCGCCGTCGATCGCGACGTACTCGGGCTCGAGGTTGCGCGAGACCGGCAGGTCGGCCTCGCGGGTCGGGCCGAAGACGCGCACCTCCTCCGGCAGCGGCTTCGCGCCGCCCTCCTCGAACTCGTGGAAGTCCGCGATGCGGACGTCGACCTCGCTCGCGGCCGACACCGTGGCGGGCAGGTCGATCACCGCGACCGAGCCCTCGGGGTCGCTCGAGAAGTCGTCGGCCGGCTCGCCCTCGTTCGCGACGACCGCCCGCGTGCCGTCCTCGGAGATGGCGACCATGTCGGGCAGTGCGCCGACGACGACCGAGCCGAGCACGCGCGGCGTCTTCTTCCTGGCGTCGAAGAAGACGGCCCGACCGGGGGCGGTCTTGTCGTCGCCGTCCTCGACTGCGACGACGCCGAGCCCGTCCGCGCGGATCGCGACCGAGTTGGCGATGCCGTCGCTCGCGACCTCGCCGACCTTCTTCGGCTTCGACGGCTTCTTCACGTCGATCACCTCGACGAGACCGGCCTGGGCGTTCACGACGTAGAGCCGCCCGTCGTACGACGCGACGATCTCGGCCGCCGACTCGTCGAACACCCCGGTCTCGTACGTGCCGACGGGCGACAGGCTCAGTTCGGCACCGTCGGCGACGACCTCGACGGGCGTGTCGACGATGGCGGTGCGGACGGGCAGCGCGACGGCCGGGGCCGCCGCGAGGCAGCCGGCGACGACGGCGCCCACGAGGATCGGCGCCG
>NZ_SDPL01000319.1 GCF_004135055.1 Agromyces binzhouensis
CGGCGAGCGCTGCGCCGGCGCGGCGCGCGCGTCCGCTCGCGCCGGGATGACGTCGGCCCGTCGTCACGATCGAGGGGTCGCCGACTTCGTGATCAGGACCCGTCCGAGCACGCGCATCCCGTCCTCCCCCGAGCCGTCGATGCGGCCAGCGTAGCCCGGCGCGCCGTCCGGCGAAGGTCTCCCTCCCGTCACGCGCGGCGACGCGCCGCAACGCGCGGCCGCGCGATAGCGTGACCGCATGGAATTCCTCCGCCACCTCGTCGTGCTCATCCACCTCGTCGGCTTCGCCGTGCTCTTCGGCGCGTGGGTCGTCGAACTCGTCAACGGCAAGCGCGGCGTCACGCGCCTCATGAACTGGGGCCTCGCGATCGCCGGCGTGGCCGGCCTCGCGCTCGCCGCACCGTGGGGCATCGAGTACGACATGGACTACGCCAAGATCGCCACGAAGCTCGTGATCCTGATCGTCATCGGCGCGCTCCTCGGCATCGGCGCCGGCCGTCAGCGCAAGACCGGTTCGGTGCCGCCGGCGATCTTCTGGCTGATCGGCATCCTGACGTTCGCGAACGCCGCGATCGCCGTGCTCTGGCGCTGACCGCTGACCGCTGACCCACCGGCCCCGGTGATCCGCTGACGCGGCGCCGGCCCGCGGTCCGCGCGCCGGGCGGACCTACGCCCAGCCCAACTCCCTGAGCCGGGCGTCGTCGAGCCCGAAGTAGTGCCCGATCTCGTGGACGAGCGTGATGCGGATCCGCGCGCGGAGCGCGTCGAGGTCGGCGCTGTGCTCCTCGAGGTTGTTCTTGTAGAGCGTGATGCGGTCGGGCAGTTCGCCGAAGCCGTAGACGCCGCGCGTCGTGATCGGGTGGCCGCGGTACTGGCCGAAGAGCCGCGGGCGTTGCGCTATCGGCTGGTCCTCGAACGAGATCGCGACGTTCTCGAGGCCGCGGACCATGTCGTCGGGGAGCGCGTCGAACACCTCGCCGAGCATCCGCTCGAAGTCGTCATCCGAGATCTCGACCACGGCGTCAGCGTGCTCGCGTGATCATGACGCCGCCCCGCCGCCCTCGACGGCGACGATGCGGTGGTCCTCGGCGTGCGTGAGCTCGGTGCGGAGGAAGAGCTCGTCGGTCGGCAGGTGCAGGTCGAAGCGCGCGAACGCCGCGACGCGCAGCTCGCCGGCCTCGACGGCGAGGTCGAGCACGTGCCCGCCGAGGCTCCGGTCGTCGCTGAGGAAGTGCAGGTGGAGGCCGGCGACCGCGATGCCCTGGTAGATCGCGGGCGTCCAGAACCCGACGAGCGTGCCGCGGATGCCGCGCGCCACCGTCTCGACCTGCTGCTCCGTCACCTCGGCGAGGGGCGGCAGCGGATGCCGCTGGCGCGGCGTGACGCGCACGCGGACCTCCGACAGCACCCCGTCGAAGCGGACGGCGTGGAAGAGGTTCCGGCTCGTCAGCGCCTCGTCGACGGATGCCGCGAAGCCGGCCATGTCGCGGTCGCGCACCTCGCTCGCCGGGACGTCCGGGAATCGGCAGACGATCGCGAACGGCAGGGTCTCGTCGCTGCGCATCACCGCGGGCGGTCCGTCGAGCGTGCACTCGATCGCCGCCGCGTCGAGGATGACGACCTCGCCGCCCAGCTGCTCGACGCAGCCGAGCCCGAAGTCCCCGACCGCGCACGCCTCGCCGACCAGGAGCCCGGACTCGTAGGCGCCCGCGAGCAGCGCGTCGAGCACCGCGAACTGCGTCACGGCCGCACCGGGCACGGGTGTCTGGGGCACGCTTGGAGACTACTCCCGCCGCGCCGGCACCCGCTCGAGCTCCTCGAGCAGCGGCGACTCCGCGACATCCTGCACGATCGCGCGCCCCAACGCCGCCGCCGCCTCGCGATAGCCCGCATCCCCGAGCACCTCCGCGACGGCCCGCGCGATGCGCGCGCTCGACGCGGTGCGCGGGACGGCGACCCCGGCTCCCCGCCGGGTCACGCGCACCGCGTTGTCGGCCTGGTCGCGTCCGTGGTGCAGGATCACGAGCGGCTGCCCCGCGGCGAGCGCCTTGATGACCGTGCCGTGGCCGCCGTGCGTGACGACGAGGTCGGCGCGCGGCAGCACCTCGCTGTGCGGGGCGGATGCCACGACCGTGACGTTCGACGGCGCGCTGATCGCGCCCGGCTCGACGGCCGGACCGGTCGTCACGAATCCGCGCACGGGCAGCTCGCCCAGCGCGTCGGCGATGCGCTGCAGGCAGGCGACGTGGTCCTGGAAGGTCGACGACATCGCGACGAGCACGAGCGGGCCGTCGCCGTCGGGCGGCGCCCACCTCGCGGCATCCGCCCATTCGGGGTCGTCGAGGATCGGCCCGACGTAGCGCGCGTTGTCGGGCAGGCTCGCGGGGAAGTCGAAGGCCGCCGAGGTGAGGATGAGCTGCATCCGCGCGTGCTGCATCTGCGCCCAGAGCGTCGCGATCGGCTCGAGTCCGGCACGATCCCGGAGCTCGTTGAGCTCCGGCAGCGTGTACCGGTCGATGAGGCGGGCGGATCCCGCTCGCATCGCGCGGTCGCGAGCACGTCCGAGCGGGCCGCGCGCGGGCGCGAGCCCTGCGCCGAACGGCGGCATTCCGTCGGCGGGGAGCACGTAGACGTTCGGCATGAGGAGGTCGAACGGCACGCCGCGCGACTCGGCCGCGATCATCCCGCCGAGCGCGAAGCCCGAGGTCACCACGAGGTCGGGCCGGACCTCGTCGATCGCGACGGCCGTGTCGTCGAGCTGCTGGGCGGCCGGTCCGACGAGCATGTGCTCGGCCATGCCCCGGGCCAGCGCGACGGGCGTGCGCAGCTCCCAGTCGCGGAACTCCTCGAACGGTCGCCGCCAGATCCGGACCGCAGCGCCGGCGCTCTCGACATCGGCCGCCATCGTCTCGTCGGCGAGCACCGTCACCCGGTGCCCGCGATCGACGACCCGACGCACGACGCCGACCTCGGGCGGCACGGTGCCGCCGGCGTCGGTCAGCGCGAAGAGGTACGTGCGGGCGTTCGGAGTCGTCACCGGTGATCACCGTCCAGATCGGCCCGGATCCGGTCCGATCGGGGCTCGATGCCGCGAGCGTACCGCCGGGGGCGGGCGGATGCCTCGGTGCTGGCCCGGTCCCGCAACCGCCGGAGCCCGTGATCGATCGGAGGCGGAAGATCCGCGCCCCTCGACGCGTTGCCCCTTGCATGAGAGCGATCGCGTACTCCACGACCGGCCCGTCCTCCGTCCTCGAGCTCGTCGAGCGCGACCTCCCCGAGCCCGGCCCGGGCGAGGTGCGCGTGCGCGTCGTGGTCTCGGGCGTGAACCCCACCGACTGGAAGGCGCGCATCGGCATCGGCGCAGCGCCCGGCGCGGCCACGCCCTTTCCCGAGGTCGTGCCGAACCAGGACGGTGCGGGCGTCGTCGACGCGGTCGGCGACGGCGCGGCCGGGTTCGCGGTCGGCGACCGGGTCTGGATCTTCCTCGCCGCGCACGAGCGGCCGACGGGGACCGCGCAGGAGTTCACGGTGGTCCCCGCGAGCCGAGTCGTGCGCCTTCCGGATGCCGCGGGCTTCGACGTCGGCGCATCCCTCGGCGTCCCCGCGATGACCGCCCACCGGGCCCTCACCGTGCACGAGGGCGGCCCGTCCCGGCTGGGACCGGGCGCGCTCGACGGCCGCACCGTGCTCGTCGCTGGCGGCGCCGGCGCGGTCGGGCAC